>DCHA01000061.1:21934-28702 GCA_002315535.1 Firmicutes bacterium UBA1764
GGGAGGCTAAGCTTATACGGCAGCGCCGGAGATATCGTAAGCACTTGGCTGGCTTTTTTATCTTTAAACAATTCAATTATTTCATCAGTTGGAGCTGCGCCGTGTTCGATTGTGTCGACGCCGCCAATCAAAGCAGATTTAACTCCTGCAAGGCCTTCGCAGTGGGCTGCTACAGGATATCCAAGCTCATGAGCTCTCTTGCATGTTGCCTCTACGATGGAGTGATCCATCATAAGAACTCCCGGCTCTCCGGAATCATCACAGTCTAATATTCCGCCGGTAATCATAAGCTTGATTAGATCAGGCTTATCCTTTGCAATTTCATCAACTCTTTTCACAGCCTCTTCTGCATTAGATACAGCATTGGCAAAGGATTTATCCATATGTCCGCCCGGAGTTGCTATTGCATTATTTGATGTTAAAATTCGAGACCCGAGTATCTTGCCGGAGTTGATCTGATCCCTAACCACAGAATCAAGATTATCCATTCCCCCAACCGACCTTACGGTAGTAGTTCCTGACATTAAAGAATTCTGGACGTTCTTTATAATCATTGAGCAAGCGATTTTTCTTCCAATAGCGTTGCTTGTTAATACCTTACACAAAAGCGGAAGGTTGATTTTTTTCTTAGACGGCTTGCCTGTTCCCGGCAAATGAACGTGCAGGTTAATGAGTCCAGGCATAATATACTGGCCCTGTAAATCTACAATTTTGCAATCTTCTACATTTGTATCTGCCGGTACGATATCAATAATCTTATCGCCATCGCATACGATTGCCATGCCCTGCATGGGCTGCATATCAAGAGTTCCATCAAGAATAATTCCGTTTATATACTTAGTCTTCATTGTTTTTATCGTCCTTTCTAAGTCCTGTATTTAGCAGTGCTATACCAACTGATGCCGCAACGGATGTGACACCCATAATCATTACTATTGCTGTAACTGCGGTCTGAGGCTGAACATCCAATGTCCCATCAAAGTGCGAGCTTTCCAGAATCAACCCTAAAATCATAGTGAGGAAGGCATTGCCAAGCTTTTGCACGAAGTACATTACATTATTAACCATGCCATCCATTCTTGTGCCATGCTCTTTGCTGACATCATCGGTTATATCCGCTCTGTTTAATCCAAGCATAACAGTTACCAGATTTGTGCCAGCGCCTATCGAAATGCACAGAACAAATGGGGCAAAAATCATCCTTGCAAAGGCCAGGAAAATAACACCTCCGGCAATAAGGATAAGCGAGCCGATAGCAATTACTTTTTTGCGTCCCAGCTTCTTGTACAATTTGCCTACGATTGGAAGTGTGATAATAATTCCCACCACGTATGTTGCCATTACGGCACTTACAAGGCCAGGCTTGTTGAGCACGTATGTGCAATAGTACAAGGAGTATCCTGAAACAATCGTTGAAAACAGACCATAGAGGAATAGTATTGCAAGGTTTAAATTAAACTCTCTGTTTGACAGCAATATCTTGCAGCATTTTAGGAATGGGATCTTGTTTGCGACTTCATCATGCACTCTTTCAGTAGATGTGAAGTAATTATACAAGCTTGTAGCAATTACAATGCCGCCTGCGATTGCTGCACCAACTGTAAATCCAAGTCTTGGATTAATCATATTCCCATTTGCATCAAGCTTTGCAACTCCTCTGATAATCGGCCAGAAGATGATGGACGCCAGAGCTAATCCGAAAGCGCCGCCTCCGGCAGCCCAAGTGCTTAATGCAACACGCTCTTTGTCGTCAGGAGAAGCAAGCTGCTTCATTCCGTTCGCTGACAGCATATGAAGAGTACTTGGTATCCTGAACACAAAATATGTAAGGAAAGCACATACCACACAGGTAATGCTGCCTTCTTCACCAAATACTGTGAATGTTAATATTAATATCACCGCAAGAGGAATTGATGACAGTAAAAGCGGATGCATCTTTTCACCGTTTTTAAAACGATGATTGTCTACGAGCGAAGCAAATATTGGATCGTTAACCGCATCCCAAATTACTGCCAAGCTGATTATTGCGCTTGCGACTGCTGGACGTATGTGTGCAACATTTGTGTAGAAGTATAGGAGAAAAGTATTAATGAATGACATCCAAATGCCTGCACCAAGGTTTGTTAATCCATAGCCCGATTTTTCAATTAGGGTAAGTTTCTTTTCCATTTTATCTCCCTGAAAAATATTAATCATCCTTATACTTTATCAAAAAAAAGGCCGACATTCCATACATGTCAGACCTTTTTTGAATAATTATTATTCGATTTGTGCAAATAGCTTTAATACCACAAAGCTTCAGGGCGTAATTAATTCATAAGCTTGTAGAATGACTTGATAAATTCACCCCTGGAAAGGCTCTTGCCCGCAAGCAGTTCACTTGCCTTTGCCTTCTGATCTTCTGTCATAGCTAGATTAGCAAGCCGCTGATTAATAATCTCAATCTGCTCTGCTGTCAGTTTTTCTCTCGGTGCAAATTTTGTATCAGAGACGCCGTTGACAAGTCCCAGAGTCATTGCATATGAAACGGCCTCTTGCAATTCTTTGTCATTTCCCAAATCCTTAAAAGCCAATGAAGGATCAACTTCAGTGTTTGTAAGCACTACCACCTTTGTAATGTTGTCGAACCAAGTGCTGCCATTTGCTCTTCTGACATCCATCGGCGTTAATGCAACGCTGAGATACTTCTGAACATTCACCTCTCCGGCAGAATCTGAAAGTACGCCTGCAGAACTAATAACATACGGGGCGCCATCAACCTTGCCAAGATAAATCATAATATGGCCCGGGAAAAAGAGCAGTGATCCGACTGGTAGCTGATCAAGCACAGCGAGCTTTGCATAGCTCGTAAGCTTTGATACATCATAGGTATTATTTGGAATAGCAATCTGCCTTGTCGTATTTCGCGGCATCGTGATGCCAAAGCAGCGATATACGGCTCTTACCAAACCGGAGCAGTCGAAGTCCTCGAACATATTGCCCCAGCCGTAGCGATTACCAAGACATGCAAAAGTAAGCTCAACAACATTGTTTTCGGTAAGCGGCAAGTAGCCTATGCTGACACTATTGTGCTCCGAAATTAAAGCCATGGTTTTGACATAATTACCATTGGCATCTCTTGTAGGAACATATACCACGTGGTTATACCAAGTTCCGCGCTCCGCAACGATAGTTGGGATATCATCGTCCGAAACAAGTTTTAATATGGTGCCTAATCCTAGATGCAATCCGGAAGGATAGTCTTTAATCATAGACTGCTCAAGAATTATTTTATCCTCGGTCACAATAAGAAAATTCTTGCTTCCAAGGCCATTCTTTTCGCCAAGGTACCAAGCATCAAGCCATTCGTCCTTATCCTTGCAGATTGCAAGCTTTTCGCCATCAACCCATCCCCAAACGGTATCACTGTATCCATAGTAGAAGGTATGGCCGTCAATTACCGCACGTTGCATTATAATAAAAGGCTCATTGACCATAAGATTGGAGTTCATCATCTCATCGGCGGTATCGGTCAAAGAATCGCACAGCTTATCATTGGTCGGGATACTCTTAATATCTGCAATTTCTGTGCAGACTGCATACGTGACCGACCTTTCCGTTCCGGTGTATCCGGTGTTTCTTACCGCACTATTAATTTTGCCGAAGTAGTATTGATTATTAATCTCTTTTCCATCGACCCAATACTTTGTATCCGGGATTGAGTAGTTAGACAATTGCTTCATCAACTCTGTCGCATCGCAAGTCGCCTTGAAATTAGCAAGATCGAATACATAGGTGCCACTTGCAGAGCGTATATTCGTGTTCAGAGAAACAATATCATCGTTTGTCAATAAAACCCTGTTGCCATCACCAGTTTGCCAATAGCTTGCCTTTGTCATCTCGCTCGTTACGCCCGTCGGAGCGCCGCCATTTGCCGCAAAAACAAAGCAGCAAGAAGCGAAAACGATGACTAAGCATAGTATTAAGCATGATATTTTTTTCATATAGAATCCTTTCACAGGTTGTCTAAAACGTGGTTTTTATTCACTTTAATTATAACATGAATTTTTTATTTGGCATGTCAGAGAGAATCGTCCTTATTCGCATTACTTTTATAAGACAAAAATGCTATCATAGTTAATATAAGGAGAATATAGATGAAAAAAATATTATCAATTGCGCTGTGCATTGCTATGCTGCTGTGCGTTACGGCATGCGGAGAAGAAAACAGCCCGGATATTTCAGAATATATACTGGAAACAGAGTATAAGCCGGATTTTAGAATACTGCAACTTACAGATATTCATCTTGCCAACAAAGACAATAGGCAGCTGCACTACGACTTCCTTGACTTAACTATTAGCGAAGCTGATGCTGACATGATAGTACTTTGCGGAGACAATTTTACCTTTGCCGATAGAGCCGTGGCAAAGGAGCTGTTTGCCTTTATAGACAGCTATGGGATTCCCTGGTCTGTCACCTTTGGAAACCATGATGAGCAATGCTACTTTTCTGTAGACTGGCTGACAGAATACCTTAATGAGTTTGGTTCAAATTGCTTATTTAAAGACATCCCAAATGATGGGGTATTTGGCTATGCCAACTATGCAGTCAATCTAATGGAAGATGGCAAAGCTAAAGAACAGATTATTATTTTTGACTCCAACAGATACTACTACGGATACTACCAAGGCTACGACTGGATTAAGGATGATCAGATCGAATGGTATGAAAAGCTTGTAAAGCATACCAAAGCTGAGAATGGCGAAACAGTACCATCTGTTTGTTTCTTCCATATCCCTATTCCGGAATTCCAAACAGCATGGGATGAAGCACAGGCAGGAAGCTCTGATGCCATTCTTGAATACGGCGAAATGAATGAGCCTTGCAGCTGTCCAAAGCATAATAGCGGACTGTTTGACAAGATGCTTGAGCTTGGATCAACAAAGGCTGTATGCTGCGGACATGACCATGTAAATAACTCAAGAATTCTTTATAAAGGCATTTATCTTATTTATGGCGTAAACTCAGATGACAGAATCTATTACAATGAAAATATGATGGGCGGTCACGTTGTTGTTGTTCATGACGATAACAGCTTGTCATTCGAGCATATTTATCACAGCTATGAGGAGGTACAGTAAAGATGAAAAAATCCACAGCAATTAAACTCCTTATAGCACTTGCAGCTATTGGTTCTGTTGTTTCTTTCTATGCGACCAATATGCTTCTTAGTGATGTGTCTAATATGTTCTACATGAGTATCACAAGAGATCTCATTTCAACTTTGCCTTGTTTTACTATTGCCCTAGACTTTATTCTTGCAAGTATTTATGTAATCAGATTTTTCTCTAAAACAACTTACTGCAAATCACAGACAATAGTTCATTCATGGATACTCTTTGCATTCTCAATAGTCGGAATCTTTACTTCGATTTATACAGGTATAGTCATCTATGGCTCTATGCTTGCCCCATATCCATTTAAGTTTGCAACAATTATTTTCTTAATATTCCATATACTCATGCTCGCCCATTCATTGCATACTCTCAAAATTGGAAAGAATATGCCAGGGGAAGCTGTGTACCGCAAGCTGAAGTTCTCGTACATACTCTACACGATTATGCTTAGTGCAATTTTGTTCTTTGCATATAACTGCTTCGGAGCACTACTGATTTCGCCTTTGTATATTCAGTGGAGCACATTCTATCTGACAATCCCATTCTACTTGTCACTGCTGCTGCCAATGGCACTTGTAGTACAAATGATGTTCTATACATTTAAAACAGTTGATGAACATCCAAACTCCGGAATTGCTTTGACCGCTATAGTGCTGATAGCAAATCTAATAATAGGCGTCGCCGTATTTTATATAGGATATCACTACCCGCAGTTCATTGCTGCGATATCACCGGCAGTTGCAATAGAAAGGCTTCTCACAAAGCCAATTAACACGATATTTATTCATTTCTTTGTTGCTGTTTTCGGAATATACGAATTGATACACGCAATTACATACAAGAAGAATCACAGTAAATAAAAAAATCGGGGACAGGCCTTGTGGTTCAATTTGGATAATATTTACAAATTGGACCACGGGACCTGTCCCCGAATGGTTTTTTGATTATTTCATTGCATCGGCAACGCTGTCTTCACAGGATTTCATTGCTTCGAGTGTCTTTTCGAGTAGTTGGTCAAGTTCCCAGCCGAGTCGGTCTGCGCCATCCTTGATGACGTCTCTGCTGCAGCCTGCGGCAAACTTCTTGTCCTTGAACTTTTTCTTAAGTGAGCTAAGCTCCATGTCCTTGCAAGACTTTGATGGGCGCATGAGCGCGGCGCTCCATGTGAGTCCTGTAAGTTCATCAGCGGCAAAGAGCACCTTTTCCATTTCGAGCTCCGGCTCTACATCGCAGCACTGTCCGAAGCCATGTGAGCAAATTGCGTGAATCATATCGTCTGATACGCCTGCTTCTTTAAGAAGCTCCGGAGCCTTCTTGCAGTGCTCCTCTGGCCAGTTTTCGAAATCTATGTCATGAAGGAGTCCAACGATTCCCCAAAACTCTTCTTCTTCGCTATATCCAAGGTCATTTGCAAACCACTTCATAACGCCTTCAACAGTAAGACCGTGCTGAATATGGAAAGGATCCTTGTTATATTTCTTAAGAAGCTCAAGTGCAGCGTCTCTACTGATTGCACTCTTCTTTGCAGGGCCTGCAGGCTTCTTTGCGCTTGATGATGCATTTGCACCCTCTGGCTTCATTGTTGGGATACTATTTGTTGAATCTTCGT
>DCHA01000065.1 GCA_002315535.1 Firmicutes bacterium UBA1764
GAAATGACGGGGCACCTTCCGGACAAGGTGGTTGCCTGCGTTGGAGGCGGCTCCAATTCAATCGGCATGTTTACTCCGTTTGTGGCAGATCCTGTTGAAATAATCGGAGTTGAGCCGGGCGGCAGAGGCAGCAGCCTCGGCGACCATGCGGCGTCCATCAACTACGGAAGTGAAGGCGTAATGCACGGCTTTAACAGCATTATGCTGGCAGATGATAAGGGCGAACCTGCTCCTGTATATTCAAATGCCAGCGGGCTTGACTATCCGTCAGTAGGACCGGAGCACGCAATGCTTTACGACATGAAGCGCACAAAGTATGTTACAGCAAGCGATGAGGAGGCTATTGAGGCTCTCTTCCTGCTCAGCAGAAACGAAGGAATTATTCCTGCAATAGAAAGCTCCCATGCGCTGGCATATGCTATAAAAGAAGCGCGAAAGGGCAAGCCGGAGTCAATCCTCGTATGCCTCTCAGGCAGAGGTGACAAGGACCTTGACTTTGTAGTTGAAAACTACGGCTATGGAGATGAGTTTTTGGCCAAGTTAGAAGCAAAGAGAGGATAATTGCTTATGATGCTTGTTAAATAAGGGCAAATGAGGCCTTTATTTAATTAACTGTCATGGCGGTTATAAAAACAAAATAAATCCGGTCAAATATCAAAATATCCCTTGACGTTTGGCCGGATTTCGTGTATCATATTTGTCGCAAGTAGTGAAGAAGAAGTAATCCGCTTCTCACCTTACGGCAAGGGTCGCTAAGGTTAATAATATAAATGACTTATGTTCATTTTGTGGAGCGGATATTATTATCCGTTTTTTCTTTTATTTGCTCAAATACAATAGGAGGTACAAAACCATTAGCAAGGAAGTACAGATAAACGAAGAAATTCGTGATAAGGAAGTCAGACTTATCGATGCGGACGGCACCATGGTAGGTATTGTCAGCAGCAAAGAGGCTCAGAGCATTGCGGACGAAAAAAAGCTGGACTTAGTTAAAATTTCTCCAAATGCAAACCCACCAGTATGCAAGATTCTCGACTATGGCAAGTACAAGTACGAGATGCAGAAGCGTGAAAAAGAAGCCAGAAAAAAGCAGAAGACTACAGAAGTCAAGGAAGTACGTCTGAGCCCTTATATTGAAGCTCATGACCTTAGCGTTAAAGCCAACAATGCTTCCAAGTTTCTTAAGGCCGGCGACAAGGTAAAAGTCAGCATTCGCTTCAGAGGAAGAGAAAAAGACTATACCCAGAACGGCTTCGAGGTAATGAACAGAATGCTCGAAATACTCGGAGATGCATGTAATGTAGAAAAAAAGCCGTCCGTTGAAGGAAGAAATATGATAATGATTATTGCACCTAAAAACTAATATAGAGAGGAGGGCATTATTATGCCAAAGATGAAGTCACATAGAGGAGCCTGCAAAAGATTCAGAGTTACCAAGAGTGGAAAAGTAAAGAGAAATAAGCCTTATAAGAGCCATATCTTAACAAAGAAGGATGCAAAGAGAAAAAGAGGTCTGAGAAAGGCTGATTACGTTTCACCAACAATTGAAAAGAAGATTAAGGATATGATTTTAGGTTAATTCGGGAGGTAACTGGAAATGGCAAGAGTAAAGAAGGCGGTAAACGCTAAGAAAAGACATAAGAAAGTATTAAAAGCTGCAAAAGGCTTTTATGGACAGAAAAGCAGAGCTTTTAGAGCTGCTAACCCTGCTGTTATGCGTTCACTCAGAAGCGCATTTGTTGGCAGAAAGTTAAAGAAGAGACAGTACAGACAGCTTTGGATTGCAAGAATCAATGCTGCTGCAAGAATTAATGGTATCTCATACAGCAAGATGATGAACGGCCTTAAGAAGGGCGGAATTGATATCAACAGAAAGATGCTTGCTGATATGGCAGTAAATGATGCAGCAGGCTTCGCTGCATTAGCAGAGCTTGCAAAGGCAAATTGCCAGTAGTTTGAGTCAGAACCCCAAAACTGTCCAAGTGATGTTTTTGGGGTTTTTCTATACGGGGAAGTCTATTATCGGGTTAACCCGTTATCGACACCGAAAGCGGTGAAATCATTATGAGAGAATTATTTAAAACAAAGTATTTCAAATGGGGCATTACTCTGTTTATTTCGCTTAGTGCGGTGGTAATTCTGTTTATGCTTATAAGCAGAGCCTCCGGATTAGCGGATGCTATCAGGACCCTCGGAACCATTCTCGCGCCTTTCTTCTACGGAATAGTAATTGCGTATATTCTCAGGCCGGTTTTCAACGGCTGCTATTCCAAGGTGGAAAAGCTGATGCTTGGTAGGGGGAGTAAACATAAAACTGCGAGACTTGTGGCCAATACGATTAGCTCAATAGTTTCTATGCTGCTGTTCATTGGAATTATTGCGGGATTGATGATAATGATAGTACCGCAGATGGTAGGGAGCGTAATTGAAATTATCAGGAGTATTCCGGAAGCCTCGGACAGGTTTCTTGCCTGGGTTGAAGGCCTGAGGTTTATTAATGACAGCGTGAAGGACATTATTAATGATAAGGTCGGAAACGCTTTGGGAAATATAGACTCCTGGGCGACCTCAAGGGTGCTTCCGTATTTCAGGGAGTTAGCTCTGCAGATTTCAACAGGGATTTATGGTGTTGCGAAATTCCTGTTAAATTTCTTCATAGGAATGATAGTTGCTGTCTATATTCTCCTTGGTAAGAACACGTTTTCTGCACAGGCAAAGAAAGCGTCTTATTCGTTATTCAATGGAGAAACAGCCAATCATATTATTAAGGCTGCGCGCTACACCGACAGAGTTTTCACAAACTTTGTAGTGGGCAATCTTATAGATGCGTTGATTATCGGAGTGGTAACGCTTATTGTAATGCTTGCGTTTGGATGGCCGATGCCGGTTCTCGTAGCGGCGGTTGTAGGTGTAACCAACCTTATTCCGTTCTTTGGCCCGTTTATAGGTGGCGGAATAGGAGCGGTTCTGATTTTGATAGAAAGTCCTTTGACTGCGCTATATTTCTTGATTTATATACTTATTATCCAGCAGATAGACGGGAATATTATTAAGCCTAAGGTTCTTGGGGCGACAACTGAGCTTTCAAGCTTTTGGGTACTTTTTGCAATTCTGGTCGGAGGAGGACTGTTCGGAATCTGGGGACTGCTTTTAGGTGTACCTATCTTCACTCTGATTTATGCAATGATCAGCTGGGTGATAGATAATAAGCTCAGA
>DCHA01000021.1:0-13471 GCA_002315535.1 Firmicutes bacterium UBA1764
GACTGGGTTGGCTATTCAACAAGATACGGCGATGCCGCCGGAGACTTCAGTCCCTGCAGTCATTTAACCGTAACTGAAATGAAGCAGATCGGAAGAGTATTGGGACTTCCTGACGTGCTTGTTGACAAGACTCCTATCGATGGACTTTGCGGAAAGACTGATGAAGAAAATCTCGGATTCACTTATGCCGAGCTTGATATATACATCAGAACAGGCGTAATCAATGATCCTGACAAAAAGGAGAACATTGACAGACGCCATAGGAATAATCTGTTCAAGCTTCAGTTAATGCCGGCCTTTGAGCCTGATGATGGGGATTGGTATGCCAAGTAAATATGATTTAGGTGTAATAGTCGGAAGATTTCAGATTCTTCATAAGGGACATTCTGCTATTATCAGCAGGGCCTTTGAGCTTTGCGAAAATGTTGCAATCTTTGTAGGCTCCTCACAGGAGAGCGGGACATACAAAAATCCGTTTACCTTTGAAGAAAGAAAAGAATTCTTGCTTGCTGCATTCCCAAATCTTCAGATATATCCGCTTCCGGATATAGGCGTTGGCAACTGTCTGGCATGGGGAGACTACGTAATTGAAAATGTCGTGAAAAGCTGCGGCAAGGCTCCTGATGTTTTTATTTCCGGCAGAGAGGAACGCCGTACTTCATGGTTTGGTGAAAACACTGCAGAGGTATCAATTCCGAAAACGATAGATATATCTGCGACGAAAATGAAACAGTTTATAATCGATGACGATAGAGAAAGCTGGGATGAATACGTCGAGCCCGCCATCGCAAATCGATACGAATATATGAGGGGAATAATACTAAAATCAAAGGACGTTCTTGAAACAAGAAGTCTTTGATCTCCGGAGTCTCCGGAAGTGAAAGGAGCTTATTATGAAGCTTGATCCAATTGTAATATCTTTACTTGATACAGATCTGTATAAATTTAATATGGACCAGGTCATCTTCCATGGCCATACAAATCTGACAGCAGAATACAGGTTTAAGTGCAGAAATGAGGGCATTGTTTTTACACAGGAAATGCTCGATGAAATCAATGAACAGATTGATTATCTTTGCAGCCTGCGCTTTAGAAAGGATGAGCTTGACTATCTGCGCTCAATTCGTTTTATCAAGGATGACTATGTTGAGTTCTTAAGGCTCTGGCATCCGATAAGGGATTATGTGCATACAGATCTTGATGCGGAGGGACACCTCAGCATCGTCGTTAAGGGTCCTATGTTTTCTGCAATGCAGTTTGAAATATATCTTCTTGAAATCGTCAATGAAGTATATTTCCGCATGCAATACAATTACGAGGAGCTGAGAGAATCTGCGGAAAGAAAGCTTGACGCAAAGATCGAAGCATTCAATAGCGGTAAATATAATTTCAAGTTTGCTGAGTTCGGTTGCCGCAGAAGACTTTCAAGAGAGTGGCAGGAGCAGGTTATTAAACGCCTTGCGAACGAAACAAACAGCTGCGTAGGTACATCATGTGTTTACTATGCGAGAAAATTCAACCTGACACCGATTGGTACCTATGCACATGAATTCGTTCAGATGTACCAGGGTATTGATTCCATTCCACTCGCTTATACAAACTACTATGCAATGAAGGATTGGTACAGAGAATATAACGGCGATAACGGTACCGCGCTTTCAGATACTCTTACTACTGATCTCTTCCTTATGGACTTTACTCGCTCAATGGTAAACAACTATTCCGGTGTTCGCCACGACAGCGGAGATCCATATGCATGGGGTGAAAAGATCATTGACCATTACAAGAAGTTTGGTGTTGATCCTCTTACAAAGCAGCTTCTGTTCTCAGACAGCTTGAACTTTGATAAGGCCGAGGATCTTTATCAGTACTTTAAGGATAGAGTAAAGGTTACATTTGGTATTGGAACCTTCTGCTCCAATGATACCGATGTTGACCCTCTTAACATTGTAATTAAACTTCAGTATGTAAACGGCAGACCGGTAGCAAAGCTTTCCGATACACCAACGAAGGCTATGTGCTCCGATCCGGATTACCTTGAATATTTAAAGCGCTCTGTTGCATTCAGACTCGAGCGCGAAAAGGACGCACGCAGATAAATGAGCTTTTTAATTCTGCCTTTATCTATCGCATATTTGGAGCTTGCAATTATTATTATGACTCCGCTGAGCATGAATATTGCAGGCCCTGTTTTATGTGCTGTAGCTTTTGGCTTGATACTCAACTTAATATGTTTCTTATTAAAGAATAACAAGTGGCTTGTATTTGTATTTGCCGAAGCACTGAGCGTTTTCTTTACTGTCGAGTATTTCACGAATGCTACTTATTCTGTTTTCATGTCCCCAATGTCTATTATTGCCGGAGCAGGCGGCGTCGCAGCAGAGTTCTCTGATGCGGTAATTGATGTAGTAGTCGGGGGCCTGATTAACATTCTCATCTTTCAAGTGCCGAGCATTTTGATACTCATTTTCAATTTAAAGGGAGACCGCTGCATCATAGAAAGAAAGGATATCGCTGTATTAATCAGCATACTTGCGATAGTCTTTTTCCAGAGCATGGGTATCGAGGCTGTTTATAATTACAACCCGGAGCTTTACACCTATGCATATAGCTATGACAATGCAGTTAAGAATTTCGGAGTGCTGACAGCAGTAAGGCTCGAGGCAAAGTACCTTATTACGGGTGTCCCGAGCGCCCCGATAATTCAGAGCTTGCCGGAGGAAGAAGTTGAGGAGCCCGAGCTTGAGAAGGAATACTCATATAACAGAATTGAATATGATTTTGGTGCATTAAAAGAACTTGCGCCAAATGAGACCTATAAAAATATGCTTGAGTATGTTCAGGCACAGTCTGCATCAAAGAAGAATGAGTATACCGGGCTGTTTGAGGGTAAGAATCTTATCCTGATTTGTGCAGAGAGCTTTAGCACTGAGTTGATAAGAGAGGATATTAATCCGACGCTTTACCGTATGGCAACAAAGGGTATAGTAGTCGAGGATTATTATCAGCCCTTCTGGGGCGGAAGCACTACGACAGGGGAGGCTTCGATTCTTCTTGGAAGAATTCCAACTGACGGTGTTAACACCATGCAGGATATTCTAAAGACGGATAACTCATACACAATAGCAAGCAGGCTCCTTGATGAGGATTATTATACAGCCGCAATTCACCCGGGACATTTCGATTACTACGATCGATACATTACGCATCCATCGCTTGGATTTACAGACTTTTATTCACTTGAGACGGGACTGGACATAAAGAATACATGGCCCGGAGATGACCTTGCAGCAATTGATTTCAGTTTCGACCTGTATAAGGATAAAGCTCCGTTCTGCATTTACTATATGAGCTACTCCGGACACGGTCTGTACAACTATACCGGAAACGAAATGAGTATTAGGAATAAGGATTATATAGAGTCAATGGATCTTCCTTATTCTGAAAAGGTCAGAGCGTATTTCGCCTGCAACTATAACTTCGAGCTTTCATTGAGCAGCTTAATTGGTAAGCTTGATGAGGCCGGAGAGCTTGAGAATACCGTGATTGTAATCTCAACCGATCATTATCCCTATGCACTCCAAAGGGGCGACGCATGGAAAAATACTGAAGACTTCTTATCAGAGCTTTATGGCTATGCGTACACCGATGATATGACAAGGGATCATTCATCATTGATTATTTGGTCGCCTTGTTTGGAGGAGCTTGAAGAGACGATTACAGTATCAGGTCCGAGCTACTCGGTCGATATTCTCCCGACACTTCTTAATCTCTTTGGCATTGACTATGATTCAAGGCTTTATGTCGGACGTGATTTATTGTCAGAATCCGAGCCTCTTGCGATTTGGATAAACGGATCATGGAAGAGTGATAAGGGCTACTTTAATGCAATTAATCAGAGCTTTACTACGGCTGAAGGGGAGAACGTTTCTGATGAATATATAAACACGATGAAGCTTGTCGTCGCCGGAAAAATTGATTTTTCCAGAAAACTTACCGCAAATGATTTCTTTGCCTTTCTGAGGCAAAACATGTAGGCGGATATGATATAATAAGAAGTCATGAAAAAAGTATTTTCTTTAATGCTGGTTGTCCTGATGCTTTTTGGACTTTGCTCCTGCGGGCTTGAGGATATACCGACATTCAACAATTTCATAAGGACAATAAACGGTGATAGTTTAAACGATAATGATCAGGAGTATTCTGCTGATCGTATTAAAATCGGGGTTCTTGAGCCGATGACAGGTCAATTTGCAACAGCTGCGGCGGATGAGATTGCGGGAATAAAGCTCGCAAAAAGCGTTTTTACATCTGTGCTAGGCAAGCAGGTTGAGCTAGTCTATGCAGACAATCAGTCTGACACAGGCGTGGCAGTTGAGGCTGCACAAAGCTTAATCGATCAGGGCTGCAAAGTAATAATAGGCAGCTATGGCAATTTGCTTAGTCTTGCCGTTTGCGATACGATTGAGGCCGCAAAGGTTCCGATGATTATTCCAAGCTGTTCAAACCCTCTGCTGACAACCACAACGGATTTCTGTTTCAGAGTGTGTATCGTAGAAGCCTTCCAGGGCAACAGCGCTGCAAAATATATTATTGAGCACTTGCCGACTGTTCTTTACGCTGTGCCAAAGGATGATCCTGATACCGAGGAGGATGAAAGTCAGGAAACTCCGAGGGTTAACTGCTACATATTAAAGAAGGCTTCGGATGAAAAAGCTTCTGCACAGATAGAGCGATTCCAGGCAAAGATGGAAAGTGTATTCGGAAGCGATGGCTATGTAAGGGTTATCGAATACCCTGAGGGGACAACTGACTTCTCTCAGTATCTTGAAAAGCTCAGTAATCTCGAGGCTCAGGCAGTATTCTTCCCAAGCACTGCAGCAGATGCAGAGCCTGTATTATATCAGGCAAAGGAACTCGGATATGCATTCAGATGGGTTGGAAATTCCGATTGGGCTAATCTCTTTGAAGCATCTGCGGAGGCTGGAAGAGAAAACACTCTGTACCTGAATAATGTCGCCTATGTAGCTGCATATGATAATGAGGCGGAAGCCGGTAACAACGTGGCTGTAGTATATTCCAATACTGTGAAGACGCGCTTTACTGACGACGAGCCGAGTGAAAATGTTGCTCTTGGCTTTGATGCATATTTGGTTGCTATTGAAGGATTAAAGCAGGCGGGGCTCGAAGCCTCCGGCGATAAGCTTAGAGAGACAATTAATGATATTAGGGAAATGAGTGCCGCAACAGGCAGCATTACATATAACGGCGGAACAGGCGATCCTGTAAAAGACGTTGTAATAGAAAAAATAATGAACGGAGAGGTGTCAGCTGATTATATTGCTGCGCCGAAGTTTGAAGAAGAATAGGTAGGTAACAAAATGGAACAAAAGATTAAGGATGCTTTAGAACAGATTCGTCCCTTCCTTCAGAGAGATGGCGGAGATGTTGAATTCGTAGAATATACCGAAGATAAAATTGTTAAGGTAATGCTTCAGGGCCACTGCGTAGGTTGCCCTCACGCACAGGCAACAGTTAAGGGCGGCATTGAACAGATATTAAAGGAATTATTTGGTGATGACGTTGCGTCAGTTGAAGCAGTTAACTAGTTTAATAATACTTATCGCTTTATGCTTTACTCTTACCGCATGCGGCAAGGAGGCTGAGCCTGAGGTTATAGGTACAATTCCTTCTGATAAGGTAGTTGATGTCAGTATCGCAATTTGTGGTGATGCCATGGCGCATATGCCGCAGGTGCGTGCGGCCGAGACTTCAGAGGGCGTGTACGATTTTAATAACAACTATGATTATGTCAAAGACATAATGAGCAAGGCTGACATATGCATGGTTAATTTTGAATGCACCTTCCCGGGCAGCAATTACCAGGGCTATCCTGCATTCAGAACTCCGGACAGCATGGCTGAGGCTTTGAAAAATGCCGGAGTCGATGTTGGGATTTTCGCCAATAACCATATGAATGACAGCGGTCTTGCCGGAGCTATGAGAACCTGTGAGGTTATCGAGGCTGCGGGGATGAGAGTAGTTGGATGCAGACAGTCAACAGATGAGCATCGTTCACTTATTTATCAGCTTGTAAAAGATAACGAGGTGATAAATGTCGGCATTGTTGCGTACACATACGAGACATCCAGAAACGATACTAACCGCACAATGAATGGCGGGGCTATGAAATCTGACGCTGTCAACTATTACAATACATTCAGACAGTATGCGGATAGATCATATCTTGACGCTGATATTCAAAATATTAAAAATGAAATAAGCTGGTGTCAGGAAAGATCTGATATTACCATCGTTTACCTGCACTGGGGCGAAGAGTATCAGAGACATTCAAATAAGACTCAGCAATATATCGCACAGTCTCTTGCAGAGCTTAAGCCGGATGCAATAGTTGCATCACATCCTCATGTAATAGAGGAAATCTCTTATGTAAATGAGGTTCCGGTTTACTACTCAATAGGAAATTATATTTCCAATCAGAGAGAGGAAACCTTGGATAACCATTATACCGAGCAGGGCCTTATCGCAACTCTTGATTTTACTCTTGTGAAAACTCCTGTTGATGACGGAAAGTATGTAATTGACGGAATAAATGTACTTGGTACTCCCGAGGAAGTTGCCGCAGAAGAAGAATATAACAGCAAGTTCATTAAGATGTTTTCCGAAGCGCCGACAAAGGCTGCTTTAAAATGGGAATCCTGGTCAGACTGGAGTCTTTCAAATTCCAAGGCTACTGCTGTCCCGACCTGGGTAAACAGATATAGCTCAAACGGAAAGACAAAGTATCAGATTGTACCGCTCACAGATGGCTTTGAAACAAATGAAAGCCTTGTCAGCGCAGGCTATGTAAACAGGGCAAAGAGCGCACTCGCAGATATTACAGAATTACTCGGCGAAGAATTCATTCGCCACAGCTATTAATTATGACTTTTGAAATTGCAAAGAAAATTGAAAAGCTTCCCGCAAATGCGAAGGGAATTTCTCTCAGATCTATCAAGGCTGATAAGGATGGAGCCCAGATGATTATCGTATCCGATACATACGGGGATATTAAATCCGGAGTTGAGAACTTTCGCATGATGACTAATGCAGATATTGCGTTCAGAATGCGCGGCAAATCGATTGATGTCAGTGTAATGCCGTCAGAGGAAATCATCCCCGGAACAACGCCGGAGACTACGCTTCGCAGGCATCCTTCGCCGCACAATGCTCTCAGAGCATTGACGGAGTTCGCAGGAACAATCAGCTTTAATTCTGAGGACGCAACTGATGTAATTGAGTTTTGCAATAAGTATATTCCGATTGACGGATGCGAATTTGTCGAGCTTGATTTAGACCAGAGCAGACTTCGCATCATCATGGAAGCTGGTTCCTTGGATCAGGATGCTCTCATGGAAAAGCTTGATCCGTATAATATGGGAATAGTAAAGTAATTTAAAATGAGCCGCATGCGCGGCTCATTTTTAGTCTTGCTTTATTGGTTTTGTTTTGAATTTGTTTAATACCAGAGTTGCGATTATTCCGATTCCTATACCTGTTGCGAGTCCGGAAACCAGCAATACAGGATAATAGTAAAGGACGTTTGTGGTTTCCATCGCAAGGCATGCAACGATGAGCTGGCCCACGTTGTGGGCAACGCCCCCGGCCATGGATACACCCACTATGCTGAACAGATTTGTCTTTTTAAGCAGAGTCATAACGATGAAGCTTAGAATGGCTCCGGCAAGGCTGTAAAGCGCAGAGAAAACTGATCCAAAGAGCAGAGCTGACAAAAGCACTCTGACAACGTTTACAGGCAGTGCCCATTTCCATCCGAGCTTATACAGTGCGATAACAATTACGATATTCGCAACGCCAAGCTTGATGCCCGGAGCGGCAACGCTTATAGGAATCAGGAATTCGATATAGCCAAAGATGATAGCCAAGGCTGACAGAAGGGCGGCGGTAGCTATTTTTTTTGTTGATTTAGTAGCTGACTGCATCAAGTCCCTCCTCTCCTCCGATAATGCGAACGGCAAGCTTGTGAGGCAGACAAAGGATGATTTGTCCTTCTTTGCTGATCGCTCCGAAATTCAGACAATCCTTGTTTGGGCAGTCTGCGGAAATAACACGCACTTGTCCACTTTTAACCTGAATGGTATTATATCCATGTTCAGTTTCGATAATATATTCGGCATCGGTATCCAGATTGTGAACCTCTGTAACCTCTCCGCCTATGCTGATTTCAATCTGAGCATTGTCACTGGCAGGCTTGCGCAGCAAAATAAACCCAAGCACCGAAAGCGCCAGAATTATAATAAACAGTATTAAATCTGCCTTTTTAAAATACTTACTCATGAAAAAAATTCTGCTAACAATTTTATTATGTCTCGTTATTATAACACAGACCGGCTGCGGCATGAATAGCAAGGGGGCTGCTTCTTCTAATGAATATTCCTTCGGAGAAGACTGGCTTTTGAACACCTATTGCTATATCAAGACCTATGAGGCCGGAGATGAGGATATCATCAAGGCTGCTTTCAGCCTTGCAAGGCAGTACGAAAACAAGCTTTCCAGAACCATCGAAAGCTCTGAAATTTGCACAGGGAATTATTCCGAGGATACAAAGACTCTTGTTGACCGCGCTTTAAGCTTTGAAGAGGAGAGCGGCGGCAAGTTCTGTGTGCATCTTGGGTCTGTTTCTGCTCTGTGGGATTTTAGCGGTGATCCTCGCGTGCCTGAACTCTACGAAATCGAAGAGGCATTGGCTTTGCAAACCCTGGACCTTGGCGCAATTGCAAAAGGCTATATCGCAGACAGGGTGGCAGAGTATTTGAAATCCGAGGGCGTAAAGACCGCCATAATTTCACTTGGGGGAAATGTATTTTGCCTTGGTGAAAAGCAAAACGGCTCAAAGTGGCAGGTTGGCGTTGAAAAGCCTTTCTCTGATAATGGAGGCGCACTTGAGACTAGAGAGCAGGTCGGAAGCATTATGCTTGGGGCAGACAGCTCAGTTGTAACATCCGGTATCTATGAACGCTGTTTTACTGATGAAAACGGCAATTTCTATCATCATATTCTTGACTCAAAAACCGGCTATCCATGTGAAAGTGACATAGTGTCGGCAACGATAGTAGGGGAAAGCTCCTGCGACTGCGACGCACTCGCGACTATCGCTGTGATTCTCGGATCTGAGAAGGCCCCGGCATTTATTGAGGGCAAAGGGTATGAGTATCTTCTTATTCTTGAAAATGGCCAACTGATAGTCTCTTCAGGCCTAAATTTCGTTGAAAATTAAACATTTTTGACAATTGTTTGTTGAATCTTTAACAAACTTATTGTACAATATTAGATGGCGGATTTTTCCGCTGTATTTTTGCGTGCGGTTGCAAGGCATGCAAGAATATTGGGCAAAAGCCCAGCTATTATTCATTTATTGTTTTAAGGAGAAAAGCAATGAGTTCAGGAAAACATCTGAAGGGCATTCATGTTGACCATTGCAAGAACACAGCAGGCCAGGCCATTATTCCTATGACCTTACCTGAAAAGGTGTTTATTCCAATGTCTCAGCATATAGGTGCTCCTTGCCAACCGGTGGTTGCCGTAGGTGATCATGTCAAGGTTGGCCAGCTCATAGGAGACAATGCAGCTCCTATGTGTGCCCCGATTCACTCCAGTGTTTCGGGCGAAGTTGTTGCCATTGAGAAGTTTATGACTTCCTTTGGTCGTGTGGACACAAATGTGATTATCCAGGTTGATGGCAAGCAAGAAATTGCAGAAACAGTTAAGCCTCCTGTAGTAACAGACAAGGCTAGCTTCCTTGCAGCAGTTCGTGCAAGCGGTCTTGTAGGCCTGGGTGGTGCATCATTCCCAACACACATCAAGTACAATCCGGCAAATCCGGATGCTGTTGACACTCTCGTTGTTAACGGCGCAGAATGCGAACCTTACATTACAGTAGACCACATGACTATGGTTGCTCATGCAAAGGAAATCGTAGAAGGTTGCAAGAATATCATGAAGTATCTTAACTTAAAGAAGACTATCATTGGTATTGAAAGCAACAAGCCTGATGCAATCAAGGCATTTAATGATATTCTCTCCGGCGAAAGCGATATCAGCGTATTTGAACTTCGTCAGGTATACCCACAGGGTGCTGAGAGAGTTATTATTTACGAATGCACCGGACGTCACCTCATCGCAGGTAAGCTTCCTGCAGACGTTGGTGTTATCGTATCAAACTGCACAACAGTTCTGAAGCTCCAGGAATTCCTTGCAACAGGTATGCCTCTTGTTAACAAGAGTCTTACAGTTGACGGAAACATCGTTGCAAAGCCACAGAATGTTGAAGTTCCTCTCGGAACAAAGGTACATGACGTTATCGAGTTCTGCGGTGGCCTCACAGGCGAAGCAGGAAAGATTCTCTTCGGTGGTCCGATGATGGGTAAAGCGCTTCCATCAGATGACTTCGCTGTAACAAAGGGTAACAATGCTATCCTTTGCTTCGACAAGGATTTTGCACAGCAGCACGAAGAAACCGCATGCATCAGCTGCGGACGTTGTGTTCGTGGTTGCCCGATGAATCTTATGCCGGCTAAGCTCTCCAGAGCATATAAGCATAAGGACGTTGAGCTTCTCAATAAATATAATGTAATGTCCTGCATGGATTGCGGTTGCTGCGCATATTCTTGCCCTGCAAGAAAGCAGCTTAACTTCGAAATTAAGCAGGCAAAGGGCCTTGTAATGGCAGCAAACGCAGCTGCAAAGGCAAAGGCCGAAGCTAAGGCAGCTAAAGAAGCTGCAGCTAAGGAAGGAGGAAATAACTAATGGCTGAAAATAGAACAGGTCTTATCGTTTCTTCTGCTCCTCACGTAGTAAATCCGGTTGATACAACAAGCATCATGAGAGATGTAATCATTGCTCTCATTCCTGCACTTATTGTTTCTATCTACGTATTCGGATTCAGAGCTCTGGCACTCACACTTGTTAACGTAGCAGCATGCGTTATCTTCGAGTGGGCTTTCCAGAAGTTTATGCACAGAAAACAGACAATCGGCGATTTATCCGCTGCCCTCACAGGACTGATTCTGGCACTCAACATGCCATCAACATTCCCGTTCTGGATGGCAATCGTTGGTGACTTCATTGCAATCGTAATCGTAAAGCAGCTCTTTGGTGGACTTGGCGAAAACTTCGCTAACCCGGCAATCGTTGCACGTATTGCACTTTTCGTTGGCTTCGCTACAGCAATGACAAATTGGCAGGTTACATCAAAGATGGATCCGGCTATTGTTGCAGCAGCAGGCGATGCAATGACAGGAGCTACACCTCTTGCACTTTATGCAAAGGGAGCAGAACTTCCTTCAACAATGAGCATGTTCCTCGGAACAATCAACGGCTCCATGGGTGAAGTTTCCGCAATCGCTCTTATCATCGGAGGTATCTACCTCCTCATCAGAAAAGTTATTACATGGGAAATTCCTGTAAGCTTTATCGCAGTTGTAGCAATCCTTTCAGCAGCATTCGGCAGAGATCCTCTCTTCGATATTCTTGCCGGAGGCGTAATGCTTGGTGCTATCTTCATGGCAACAGACTATGTAACATCACCAATCAACCCTGCAGGAAAGTTAATCTTCGGTGCAGGCTGCGGTGCTATGACAATGCTCATTCGTCAGTTCGGAGCATATCCTGAAGGAGTTTCCTTCGCTATTCTGCTCATGAACGTTCTTACACCGCACATTGATAACTGGACAAGATCCAAGCTCAATGGTGTAGACAATAAGGGAGGTGCAAAGTAATGAAAGAAAAATTTGCTCCGACCATCGTTCTTGGTGCAATTTGCTTGATCGCTGCTCTTCTTCTTGCAGCAACATATCAGGTAACTGCTCCACAGATTGAAAAGATTGCTATCGAAAATGCAAACGCAGCACGTTATGAAGTTATGCCTGAGGCTGACGGATTTGAAAAGGTCGACTGCGAAATGATCGAAGGCGTTACAGAAGTATTCAAGGCAACAAATGATGCCGGAATCGTAATTACTTCTGCTGCTAAGGGATTCGGCGGAGACATCGTTGTTATGACCGCTATCGATCCTAATGGCAATATCGAAAAAGTTAAAGTAACAGACTGCTCAACAGAAACAGCCGGTCTTGGTTCAAAGACTGCTGATGCTGCTTACACTGATCAGTACACAGGCGCTGCAACAATCACATCAGGTGAGGGTGAAGGCACTGTTATCAATCCTATCAGTGGTGCAACATACTCCTCAAAGGGCGTATTTAATGCCGTAAGCGCAGCACTTGAACAGTATGCACAGATTGGAGGTGCTCAATAATGGAAAAGAAGAGCAAACTTTCAATCTTCACTAACGGTTTTATTAAGGAAAACCCAATCCTCGTTTTAGTACTTGGTACATGCCCAACTCTGGCTGTATCCACACAGGCTGTAAACGGTATCGGTATGGGTCTTGCAGTAGTATTCGTACTAACTTGCTCCAACATCCTTATTTCCGCACTGAAGAAAATTATTCCGGATAACGTACGTATCCCTTGCTACATCGTAGTAATCGCTACATTCGTAACCATCGTACAGCTGGTTATTAAGGGCTTCCTGCCTGCACTTGATAAGGCACTTGGTCTTTATATCCCACTGATTGTAGTTAACTGTATCATTCTTGGTCGTGCCGAAGCATTCGCTAATAAGAATTCTGTTATCGACTCCGCACTCGACGGACTTGGAATGGGCTTTGGTTATACCATTGCACTTACAATTATGGCCTGCATCAGAGAGCTTCTCGGTACAGGAACAATCTTTGGAATCGCTGTAACAGCAAACGTTATCACACCGTTCGGTATCATGGTTCTTGCTCCTGGTGGATTCTTCACCTTCGGCTGCCTCATTGCTCTTGTAAACTACATTTCAAAGGGCAAGGTAGAGGAAAAGAGAAAGAACAGATGTCTCGGTTGCCCGGGCGCTGCTGCTTGCAACATGTTTGAAGAAGAAGGAGGCTGTGAAGAATAATGAAAGAAATGTTAATGATCATCATGGCCGCAGTTCTTGCAAATAACTATGTACTTGTAAGATTCCTCGGTATCTGCCCGTTCCTTGGTGTATCCAAGAAGCTGGACAGCGCAATGCCAATGAGTATTGCCGTAATTTTCGTAATGGTACTTGCTACTGCTGTTACCTGGCCAATCCAGAAGCTCCTGCTCGAACCGCTTAACATTGCGTACCTGCAGACAACTGTATTCATCCTCGTAATTGCTGCTCTCGTACAGTTTATCGAGATTTTCCTGAAGAAGTCTATGCCATCCCTTCACAAGGCTCTTGGTGTTTACCTTCCTCTTATCACAACAAACTGCGCTGTACTCGGCGTTTGCGTAATGAACATTGATAATGGTTACACATTCATCAACTCCTTACTCAACTCCTTCGGCAGCGGCGTTGGATTCATGCTTGCTATGTTCCTCTT
>DCHA01000021.1:13486-36725 GCA_002315535.1 Firmicutes bacterium UBA1764
GTACGTTCCAAGATTGAAGAAAACGAATATCCAAAGCCATTCAAGGGCGTAGCATCCACACTCGTTGCAGCTTCCATCGTAAGCTTATCCTTCATGGGCTTCAGCGGTATGGTTGATAATATTTTTAAGTAGGAGGTAGGAAATGTCAGCATTTGTAACACCAGTACTTCTTACATTAGCAGTTGCTGTTATCTGCGCAATTCTTTTGACAATTGCGTCCAAGGTATTCTATGTGCCTGTAGATGAAACGGCAGTAAAGATTCGTGAAAAGCTTGCCGGAGCTAACTGCGGCGCATGCGGATACGCAGGTTGCGACGATTATGCAAACGCTCTTGCAGAAGATCACGATATTCCTTGCAACAAGTGCGCTCCGGCAGGAGCTGCAGCAGCAGAAGCTATCGCAGCAATCCTCGGAGTAGCAGGTGGATCATCAGAGCCACAGGTTGCAACAGTAAAGTGCTCCGGATATAATGACACAGCTAAAAAGGCTATGGACTATCAGGGCTATTCAACATGTGCAGCAGCTAAGGACTTCTTCGGTGGCCCTGGCGAATGCAAGTTTGGTTGTATCGGATTTGGCGACTGTGTAAAGGCTTGCGCATTTGACGCTATCGAAGTTTGCAATGGCGTTGCTAAGGTAAACAGGGAAAAGTGCGTTGGCTGCGGTGCTTGCGCAGAGGCATGCCCGAAGAAGATTATCGACCTCGTTCCAAAGACAAACCGCGTATACGTTGGTTGCTCTTCATTGGATATGGGCAAGGTTGTTAACCAGATTTGTAAGACAGGTTGTATTGCCTGCAAGATGTGCGAAAAGGAATGCAAGTTCGAAGCTATTAAGGTTGAAGGCAATATTGCAAAGATCGATCCTGTTCTCTGCAAGAACTGCGGACTTTGTGCAAAGAAGTGCCCGAAGCACATCATCCATGTTGTTCCTAAGCCAGGTGCAAAGCCGGTTGTAAAGGTAGTTGCTCCTGCAGAAGCAGCAGCTCCAAAGGCAGAGGCTCCAGCAGCTGAAGCTCCAAAGACTGAAGCATAGGATTAACAAATACCTAAACACAAAAGGCTACCGATTCTGATCGGTAGCCTTTTTCTTGCTATGCCGGGTTTTAGTGAATTGCCGGGGCTTTTATTTCTTCTTTTACTTTTTCAGGTTCAACTTCTTTTTCTCGCTCCGCTTTTTTGGCCTGTTTATTTTTATCAATACTTTGCTTTACAATCCTGTTCTGCTCTGATACGAATTCCTTAAACACATCGTCAGAGTTCATAAAGAATATGTCATCAGGATTCTTAAGGATTTTGTTAAACAGACTCTCTACTGCAGGGGATTTAGCAAGGGCTTGCCTGAAATCTTCCATGTTATTGAGATCTGTTAATGCTTCTTCAGCCTCAGGATTTAACTGTGCATTATTTTTTTCAAGCTTTTCCTTTATCGTAATCTGTGTTAGATACGAGGTCAGTGCGTCTTTAATAGAATCCTTATATAATTCCTTTTCACTGTCATTGGCTTGAATATATCCGGTTGTTATAGAGCCGATTGTGAATTCTGACAGTGCTATATCTTCAAGCAGATTTCTTCTTGCAGGGCTTAGGTCTTTATTAGCCTTTATGCTTTGCATCTTCGCCATATAAGCAGCATAGCGCTGCTCTGCGATGTCGTGGTAAATGTCATAGTCTTCAAGAGGCTTGCTTGGTTCGTCAACAACAGTAGTCCCGTTATCCTCTGCGATAAGCTTTTTAATTACGGCATCCATTTCAGCATCTGACTTATAATCAGCAGAGCTGTATCCCTTTGGAACAGGAACAGATGTACCTTTTAGCTGGTTTAGAATTGCGATGTCGTTTTGCGGTCCAAACATGGAAACCAAACCCTTACTTTGTGACTCGTTTTCCTTAGGCGCATTATTTGCAATACTAGGCTCTGTTTTTTCCGGCTTCTTCTCATCCGCTTCATTTTCAAAAATCGAGAACTCGTTTTTCTCCGGCGCGTTGTTCACAACAGTCGGCTCGGTTTTTTCCGGTTCTTTATTAAATAGTGTGAACTCGTTTTCCTTTGGCTGATTGTTCTGCGGCTGCGCTTCAATTTCTCGCGGTTTATCCTTTAACTCCGTGTATAGCTTGTTTGCAACATCATCTGTCATAGAGTCAATTTCAACTTGTGTAAACCTGCGTTCGTCTCTTAAAAATGATTTTCGATCTGTTATGACATTTGAATTTACTTGGTGTTCAAGTTTCTCCTTTATTTTATTGAATCCATTTTCGGAAATAGGCGTATACTTTATCGGCTTTGGATCTTCAAAGAGTATTTCGCCCTGATTCATAAGATATTCATTACTTTCTATTTTCTGTTGATCGAAAGGCTTGCTGTAATCACGAATCATTCTCGGAACATAGGTTTCAATACTTGTTGATTCATCTATGATATGAACACCTCTGGTGCTCATGTCGTTTGCCCCTTTTCCTATATTGCCCTGAATTTTCGGTATTACTGAACCAGTCTGTCCATCAATCTTGAATGCGTTTTCCGGAAGCTGCTGGCTTACTCCGTTTTTATTAAGTACAATATCTTCCATCCATACGAATTCGGCATTGGAATTTCCTAAATAGTCATTTACGTTTACTTCTTTTATGTCTCCCGGAATATGGCTTTGGGAGTCAACAACATAGAACTTATTTCCTGCATCATTAACTCCGACAATGGTCGTCCAATGGTAGCCGTTGCAATATGCTACCGGAGCATTCTTTTCGCGAAGAGCCTTGAATACTTCACTTCTGATTCGAGATTCGCTTGCACCAAGCCCATTTCTGTTTATCTTGCACATTTTTGTATTTGGGCAAACCTTATCGACAAGGCTCGAATACTGATATATTTCGCTTATCATATTAGAATTAATAGTATCGGTTTGCTCCGGGGAAATAATCTCGCGACCCTGAACAAATTCCGGTCTATACCTTCTGATTATTTTTTGATCGAGCTCAACACCGCGACCCTTAAGAAGCATGCTGAAGGCACATGACCAGCAGCCCATGCTTGTATCCTGATGTCTATCCAGGGTGATTCCCGGCAGGACTTTTTGTCCCTTCCTGTTAACGACCATTTTCCCAACGCTATGACGCTCATTGGTCTGATAATACTTTTCAAGATCGTTAATATAATTCATAACATCAATGCGCTCGCGCAGATGCTTGATTTCTTTTTGGTTCAATTCGCCGGAGTGCCCGGAAAGATAGCTTCTGAGCGCATCAACATTTCCCGTATTTAAGATTTCAATTGGGACATTTGTTGTGCTTGTTGAATAGTAGGATTTTAATGAGCTTTGAAGAGGCTGGAAATCCTTATCCTTTCTTTGCACGTAAACATGATTCCCTTTAACACAAAGAAATTCGTTGTCTGGGTTAATATTCTTCAATTCGTATTTAGGGGGCTTTGGCATAATCGTTAACCTCTGTAATCATCTGAGTATTATTTTCCATTTATTATAATACACTTTACGATGTTTCAGAACTGTTTGTCCATTCTTTCAGTTTAAATTAAGTATGCGTGTATATACTTTTCACATCAAGGAGGTATTGTAATGCAGTACAGACATGAAATAAAACACGAAATAACATATGCTGACATGCTTGCGATTGACGCAAGGCTGTGTGCTGTCGCAAAGCTTGATCCCTTTGCAGAAGACGGAGTCTATGTTATTCGCAGTCTTTATTTTGACAGCCCAGGTGATAAGGCTCTAAGAGAGAACCTGTCAGGTGCATCCAGAAGAGAAAAGTATCGTATCAGATATTATGGGAATAAATTAAATGAAATCAAGCTCGAGAGAAAAACTAAGGTTTCAGGGCTGGGATACAAGGATCAATGTTCTATTTCTAAAGAGGAATGCGAAAAGCTATTAAAGGGGGATTATTCGTGGATGCTGACAAGCGGACGCGATCTCATCGTTGACCTGTATATTAAGATGATCTTCGAAAACCTCCGGCCTAAATCAATTGTTGAGTATACGAGAAAGCCGTATATTTATGAGGCCGGAAATGTAAGAGTAACCTTTGATTACGAAATCAGGACCACTACCAATGTGGATGATTTTCTTGATAAAAGCTGTCCGACGCTGACAGTGACGGACAATCCAATTATTCTCGAGGTAAAGTGGGATGATTTTCTGCCGGAGATAATTAAGGATTGCGTTCAGGCTTCGCGCAGCAGAGCTCAGGCATTTTCAAAATATGCCGCAAGCCGTATGTATGATTAATAAAGCAAATTTAGGAGGAATCAAATGACAAGCTTTAGCGATATTTTTAAATCAAGTTTTTTAAACAACGTAACATCTGTCAGCATACCTGATATGCTGATCACCCTGGCAATCAGCTTTTGCCTTGGTATGTTTATTTTCTATATCTACAAGAAATCTTATGCCGGAGTAATGTACAGCTCAAGCTTTGGTGTTACTCTCGTAGCACTCACAATGATCACAGGAATGACAATACTTGCTGTAACAAGCAACGTAGTGCTCTCCCTTGGTATGGTCGGTGCTCTTTCTATAGTTAGATTCCGTACTGCCGTAAAAGAGCCTATGGATCTCGTATTCCTGTTTTGGGCTATCTCCGGAGGTATCGTTCTTGCCGCAGGCATGATCCCACTCGCAATCATTGGCAGTATTTTAATCGGAGTTGTTCTTATCGTTCTCGCAAACAAGAAGAGTCATGTTAAGCCTTACATTTTAGTTGTAACATGTGACAGCGATAAAGCTGAGGCTGACGCTGAGGCAATCATGAACAAGAACACAAAGAAGCATGTTCTAAAGAGCAAGACTGTAAGAAGCGAGCTCACAGAGCTTAATTACGAGGTGCGTCTTGAAAGCGAAAGCACAAGCTTTGTAAACGAAATGAAGAAGGTCGTTGGAGTTAATTCTGTAATCCTCGTTAGCTATAATGGCGACTACATGGGATAGAAATGTCAACAAATAAGGTAATTGATAAAATTGCAATAGGCTTAATAATTCTCGCGCTAGTTGCAAGCCTTGGGCTTATGTATTTAAAGATTAGCGATCCTGATTTCGGGTCGAAGAGTAATTTGGGATATGAGACTAGACTCTTTGATAACGAAAAGGTTCACACAATTGACATTGTGATGAACAATTGGGATGAGTTTATCGAAAACTGTGAGTCCGAGGAATACTATGTATGTACGATTGCAATCGACGGGGAGAAGTACAGCAATATTGCCATAAGGGCAAAGGGTAATACTTCATTATCAAATGTTAAGTCCATGAACAGTGAGCGTTACAGCTTTAAGCTGGAATTTGACCACTACGAGGATGGGAAGACTTACTACGGGCTTGATAAACTGTGCCTGAACAACATTATCCAAGATAATACTATGATGAAGGATTATCTTGTTTATCAGATGATGGACGAGTTTGGGGTAGATGCTCCTTTATGCTCTTATACATACATCACAGTTAATGGTGAGGATTGGGGTCTTTACCTCGCTGTTGAGGGAATTGAAGACAGTTTCCTTGAAAGAAATTACGACGAGGCGGATGGGGATTTATATAAGCCTGACAGCATGAGCTTCGGCGGTGGCAGAGGCAATGGCAAAGACTTCAACATGGATGAATTTGATTTTGAATCCTTGGAGACTGATTCTGATGGTACTGAAGATGGTGAAAGTTTCGGTATGCCTCAGATGTCGAATGGACAGAGTCAGGACATGCCGCAGATGACAGATGGCCAGATGCCGCAGATGCCGAATGGCCAGAGCCAAGAAATGCCACAGATGCCGAATGGTGAAATGCCTCAGATGCCGGATGGCGAAACTCCGGACATGTCAGAGTTTACCGAAAAGATCAAAGATTTCTTTGGTGGAGACGGTGGAGGCTTCGGCGGCGGTGGCGGCATGGGAAGCAGCGACGTAAAGCTGCAGTACATTGACGACGACTATGATTCCTATTCCAATATTTTTGACAATGCAAAGACCGAAGTAACAAGCGAAGATAAAAAGCGTTTGATTGCTTCTCTGAAGCAGCTTAGCGAATACAGTAATCTTGAAGAGATTGTTGATATTGATGAGGTAATAAGATATTTCGTTGTACATAATTTTGTATGCAACGGAGACAGCTATACCGGATCGATGGTACATAATTACTATCTGTACGAGGAAGATGGTCAAATGAGCATGATTCCTTGGGATTATAATCTTGCCTATGGCACCTTCCAGGGTGGAGATGCTACGTCGACAGTCAATGCTGATATTGATAGCCCTGTTTCTAACGGCAGCGTTGATGACAGACCAATGGTCGGCTGGATATTCTCAGATGATGAATATACAGAAATGTATCATGAAAGGTTTTCAGAGTTTATTTCTGAGTGGATTGATAGCGGTAAGCTAGAGAATATGATCCGTGATACCGCAGAACTGATCAGCCCGTATGTTGAAAAGGACCCGACAAAGTTCTGCACTACAGAAGAATTTGAGACAGCGGTTGATGCTATCAGCTCCTTTGTAAGTCTTAGAGGCGAAGCTGTATCAAGGCAGCTTGCCGGAGATGACACTGCAGTAGAGTGCGGTGATCTTAACCTCTCTGACATGGGCACAATGGGCGGCGGTATGGGAGGAGGAAATAGCTTCGGCCCAGGCCGTGGTAATGATACAGAATCTCAGCCGGAAGTTGGAACTGATCCTAACGCGCAGGGTGAAGACGGAGAACAAACCCTGCCTGAAGGCTTTGACCCTGGACAGATGGGCGGCCAAAGTGACGGAAGCGATGGCTTTGATCCAAGACAGGGTGGTCGGGGTGGACAAGGCGGAGGCTTCAATCCGGGCCAAGGAGGTCAGGGAGGCCCCGGAGGATTTTGATTCTAGAAGGATGAAGGAATGAAATTCATAATAAGGATACTACAGATAGGAATTGACAAAGTAAGTCAATAGGATATAATGAAACAAGAGCATCGCGGCAAACGGTTGGCTCAATAATATTTTGAAATAAATGTATTCAAAATCGTCACTTCACCGAGTGGCGATTTTGCTTTCTTACGACAATTGTGACTCTAAAGCCCAATACCAAAAGCGTAATCCGCATAGGTTCCTCCTTTCAGAACCAACCGCCTCCGTTTACCAAGGGTAATGCGATGCTGTTGATATACTAACATATATATGGAATACTGTCAATATATGTAAATATATTTTTCGGAAATAGTATAAAAAACTCCAATAAATATATATTCATTGGAGTTTTCAGAATGATGTATGTATCGACTATTGTAATTATTTATATTTTGAAGTGAATGCATTTGTTGCATCAATAACCATTTCATCCCAAGTACTGAATTGGGTGCTTTCTTTTACAAAAGAATCAAGCATTGATTTAGAATAAATCAATGGATCATGATCCCAATCTACTATAACAGCACTGGAATATTTAAAGGCTTGGAAGCTTCCGAAATTGGAATGACTTTGTATGTATTCATCGCAGAAGATTTCATTTAGGAGGTTTTTGAATTCTGGTGCATTTGGAACAATATTAAAGCCTCTAATCGATCCCGATTTTTCACGACATTTTTCACAAAATATTTTACTTTCAGCTTCTGGACTGTTATTCATTACTTACTTATTACCTTTGCATTTTTCGTTTACGTATTTTTCTGCTTCTTTTATTACATATTCATGCCACAGTGGCTTATCTCTTTCTTTTAGGTAATTAATTCTATCAATGTCATCAGGTGTAACAGTGCTTTCGATTAAAGTTTTTCTCATATCCATGGCATTTTTAAGGCCCCCTTCTGCTGGTGGACAGCCTTCAACGAAAATGCCTTGGCTCATATATTTTTTTAGGCAGTTGCCATGAAGTACAAGCTTTTCTGGAGGGTATTTGGCTGTAATTTCAGCCATCTCTTCTGGGGTCTTTCGACCAACGACTATGGCAGTGTCTTGGTATTTGTCGTACATACCATTCGCTTTCATGGTTCCCATGTTTAATGCAAATAATGCTTGGCAACTTGAACATGCATTCTTGTAATACACATCGTATTCTGGCCAGCTATCCATTCCGCAAAGGTATGGTATCCACATGTCTATTGCACAATCCTCAACGCTTTCACCAACGACTTCGATATTCTCATCTTTGTAATTCCCAAAGCCAGCCTCTTCTGCAACTTTGAAATAAGATACTATATTAGAATCAAATTTAGCTAAATCACAGCATACTTTATCGACTGCAACAGGGTCCTTCGATCCCAGTACACATCCCATGTATTGAGGGTACGGTTCATGAGGGGAATATCCTCCACCCGCATAAATAGCATCAACAATGTTAATATCAGCGCGAACTGCATACCAAACATCCATCATAGCCATTGTTAAATTCTGCTGATGCATATCAAGATGTACCTTGTCCTGAACAACACCTTTGATATTTTTTAAAGCGCACGAGAACATCATTGATGCATGTGCCTTTAGTATAGGAATATTAATGATATGTTCAGCTTCAATTAAAAAACGAGGCAGTTTTACATGTGATATATTTGATTTATATCCTCTTACAGGAATATTAATTAAATCTTTTTCCCGCTTAATATCAATCAATTCAACGTTTTCTTCTTCTGCAACCTGGGTAATCCCACAGGCCTTGAAACATTCTATGGTATCACATCCAATAGCAGCCGCCTCGGCAATAATGATTCTGCCAGGCTCAGCCTTTTTTACTTCATGAATGACAGCTCTTACAACTTCTGGACTTGTTACTACAGCGCTATGTGGATCAGCTACATGGCCAGCATTTGGCTTTAATACAACGGTTGAGCCCTTTTCAATAAGACTGGTAACTCCACCCATCAAGTCAAAGACTTTTTTTACGCTTTCTTCAACGCTGTTTTCTTTTGCTATTGCTACTAGCGATTTGTTCGGCATAATGTACCTCCTAAATATTTATTGATTATTTATTATTGATTGTGTAATATTTTGGTGTGGGAGAATCATTATGGATGATATTAAAACACCAAATTATTATATAGACTTAAACTCAGTCGGTAATGGCTTTAGAGTATCCTTATGTGTGTTAGACAAGCAAGGAATTATTATTTATATGAATAAATCTTTTGCGTATGACTGTGGTGTGGATCCAATTAAAGCATTAGGACACGATGAAACATTTTTTACCAGAGATCATATCTTTGAAGACATTTCTCTGTATCGTCGTTCAGTATTCAAAACGATTAGGCGAATGGATGGATACGCTTTTATTTCTGGTATTCCGATTTTTGATAATTCAAATGAAATAGAGTACATTGGAATAACGATCGAAAATGAGGCGTCTTTTAATGAAGTTCGCAGAAGTTTTGAACAATATGTTGATCAACAAGAGCCTATTGTTAATGTGTGCGACGAAGATACGGTTTTAAGGCCTCTGATTGGGAGACACCGTAGTATGGTTTCATTGCGTCAATTTATTAAGCAAATTGGTCCTAGTGATGCTAGTGTGTTGGTGACTGGTGAGTCAGGTACGGGCAAGGAGGTTGTGGCAGATTGCATTCAAGCAATGAGCCGCAGAGCAGGAAAGGCTTATATTAAAATAAACTGTGCCGCTATTCCTCCATCGCTTCTTGAATCAGAGCTATTCGGATATGAGAGTGGCAGTTTTACTGGTGCTTCAAAGCAGGGAAAGCAGGGGTTATTTGAGGCTGCCAATGGGGGGACAATCTTCCTTGACGAAATTGGAGATATTTCATCAGAGCTTCAGCCAAAGCTCCTACGTGTTTTGCAACATGGGGAGATTTATCGCATTGGTTCAACATTCCCGAGGAAAACTGACGTTCGCGTTATTGCTGCCACGAATTGTGATTTAAATGCTAAAATCACTAGTGGAAGTTTCCGAGAAGATCTTTATTATAGAATTGCAGTTATCCCAATAAACACGCCTCCTTTGAGAGATAGGAAAAGTGATATTGAAACATTAGCATTTTATTTCTTATCAATTTATTGTGAAAAATACAAGAAAAATGTATATCTTTCTGAAGAAAATATGCGTCTTTTATCAGACTATGATTGGCCTGGAAATGTTCGAGAACTGCAAAATATGATTGAATATTTTGTTGTTTGTTCGGAGAACTCAACTGGTATGAATCCTGATGATTATCGTAAGGCGTTTCGAAAACCAATCATTTCTTCTAAAGACCGTACCCTTGAAGCCCAAGTTTCCAACTATGAGAAATCTTTAATTGAAAAGACATTAAGTAACTATCATAGCTTGAGAAAATGCGCCGATTCACTTGGTATTGATGTATCAACACTTAGCAGAAAGATAAAAAAATATAATATAAAGCTTTGATATACAGGCTGCCTAAATGGCAGCCTGTTTTCATATTAGCCAAAGAATCCTATAAGTGATGCGATAATTGTAAGAACGTATACGATAAGCGCAGTACATATTGATCCAATAAATATTGATGGGTAGGTTTCTTTAACTTTGCAATCAGCCAGATTGGATTCAACTGAAATAGAGGCATTTGTTGGGAGGCCTCCGGAGAATGCAACGCCCCATGTAACAAGCATTGCAAATATATACAGAGATACTCCTGCCGGAGCATATACACTTGCAAATACAGGACACATTGCCGGTACGGTTCCAAGTCCACCAAAGAACATGAATATGAGGCAGAGAATTGCCAGCGCAAGGGTCATTGAGAATCCACAATCGTTGAGAAGGTTTACGCCCCATGAAAATGCCGGAGCCTGAGACATAATCATTACAGGCAATACCATGAGCATCAACTGGATAGGAATAAGCATGCATCCATCTCCCATGAAGCCAAGCACCGCGCTCAGTTTCGATTTATTATTTTCAGCTGGGATATACTTCCAGAAAGCGATAGCGGAAGCTACTACCCCCATAGCTACAGCAGCCCAAGAGTCAAACTTCAGGAAGTTATAGCATACGAAAATAACAGCAATAGGAATTAACACTAAAATGATATTTGGTTCTTTTTCCCCTTCTTTTAACTCAGGCAGAAGCATATTCCCTTGTTCAAATGTATTTCCTTTTCTTTTGTCTCTAAGAATCCATAGTGTCATGAATACGAGGAATAATGCGATGAATATGAGCCAAAGTACAATTCTTCCAAACATATATTCTGTGGAGCTGTATTCTCCTGGGAAGTTTAAATCGAGGAAAGTGTTAATCATTGTAGGTGCACCAGGCATAACAGTACCAACAGAAGCTGCAAAGGCTGTTAATGCTGGGAGGTGTTTTCTTGATACATTGGCAGTTCTAAACATAACTCCGCACATTGAAAGCATTGTAACTATGATAGCTTCATTTACAAATCCTGCAAGTCCAAGTAAAACTCTGAACACAATAAAACCAACAATACATAAAACAAGTTTACCAGATTCAGTTTTTGCCTTTGATGATGGGATTAACAATACTTTTGCAAGACTGTTGATTGCACCTGTTTTTGCGTAAATCACACCAAGTGCACCCCCAAGTAAAACAAGATAGATTGTTGGCATCAAAGCGCCGCCCCAAGTGGTTAGGCCGTTAGTAAACGTTTCAAAAAACGGAAGCCCATTTGTCCAAATCATGATAGAAACACCACAAAGTACTGAGAGTATAGGGTGTAGTCCCATCAGAAGGAGGACTGAAATCAAAAGATTTCCTAGAATAAGACATACTAGTTGGAGTGTCATTAATAATCTCCTTTCAAAAAAATAATAACGGGTGATTTGAGAAAATAGTATGAAAAACTATATATTTAGTAATCGTTTTGTAATAACAATGGCAAGAAAAATAAATAGTCCCAAGCTTGCTATTGCAATTTGCAGATATCTTCGTGATGCCCTCTTCACATGTAACTGTGTTGATTCATAGAAAGCATTAATAGAAAATAATAGAGCAACAATAGCTAAGCCACAAAGAGACAGAGTTTCATTCCCCGTGTTCTTATAATAGATTATGCTTGCAACAAATATTAAGGTTGAGATAGCCATTACAATTTGATCCTTTTTGGACATTTCTCTTTTTTCAGGCTGAAGGAAATTCCATTTATTGTTATGTTCCATACTTTTTCTCCTTTACGAAATTTACTCATTGCAAGCTTTGTGCCAATTTTTAAACCCATTCAAATTCTCTAAAAAATGCAAATAATAGTGTATTAGACGATAGAAATGTTGCAGAATGCCAAAATAGTGTTGCATTATTGCAACACTATTTTTTAATTTCTATCAAATACCTTAGATAAACCCTTATTTCATGGCTATTTTGATTTGGCACATTATTTGCGTTGCATACAAATTGGATATACACCTTCGTTTGAGAGTCGTTGTGCTTTATATATCGAATGTTTAATTAACTATTTATTTTAGGAGGAGAAAAATGCCTTATGGAAGTATAGCAAGCGATCGTTTGAGAAGTATTGATTATGATCGCATGCGTAAATATCGTGTTAATCGTACTTTACAAATGATGGAACGCGATGGGATTGACGCAATCGTTTCTTGGGAGCCTTGGGATGTTAGATATATCGCAAGCAATTATATTCCAATGTCCGTTCGTTGGAAATCTGAGTGCTTTTGTGTTTTGCCTAGGGGTGGTGAACCACATCTGTTCACATACACTACTTATAATGCTGATGCATTAAAAGAGGAAATGCCTTGGCTCGGAGGAAGAGTATGGGCTGCTCCGGTTGGAGGGAAGTCAATTACCCGAGTTGAACAAACTAATGAATTTATGGATTTAGTATGTTCTATTCTGTCTGAATATGGAATCTCATCAGGCCGAATTGGACTTGATGGCTGCCCGAGCTATTATGCATATGAAGCCGCATTTAAAAATAAAGGATTCGAAGTGCTCGACTGCATTCAAACTATGTTTGATGCACGAATGATTAAAAATCAGGACGAGATAGCTTGTGTGCGTTATGCTTGTTATGCAGCAGATGCAGCGTTTGCTGCTATTCAGAAAAATATTCATCCTGGAATTAGAGAATGTGATATCCAAGGTTATGGGATGGAAGCTCTTTATAATCTATGCGGGGATGAAACAATGGATTTCGTTGTTGCTTCCGGACCAAGAACAAACCCACTGCATATCGATTTCACTGACAGAATAATCAGACCTGGCGATTTCGTAGTCGTTGATATTAATGGAAACTCTTTCCAAGGATATAAGTCGTGTTATTATCGTACTTTCATATGTGGAGAGGCAACAAAAGAGGAAAAGGAAGTATATGAGGTGGCAAGAAAAATGATGTATGACGGACTTGCACAAATAAAAGCCGGTAATACAACAGATGACGTACTTGCCGCTTGGCCTCATGATCCTCAGTTTTGGGGATACGACGATGTGAAGTGGCTTGGAGGATATGCGTTAGCTCATGGAATTGGGCTTTCACTTCATGAACTTCCCCAATTTGGTGTTGGTGGACCGCATGGAATGAAACCACCTACAGTAAAGTTTGAGGAGGGCATGTGTATTGCTATTGAAACATATTATGGAGATAAGGATCACGACAGAAATGAATTTGGAGCCCGCCTTGAAGAGTGCTTCACTGTAACGAAGGAAGGGTATGAAAAATTTACTAAATATCCAATTGGGCAAATAATTGAATGTCCGCTTTAGGTTAAGGGAGGAGCATGAAATGGCGAAATATCAGAAAGCGTATTGTCAGATTGCAACTGATAGAAATATTGGCATTGATTATGATGCAATGCGTAAATACAGGCTCTCAAAAATCAGAGCTTGGATGAAAGAAAAGAATATAGGACTATATGTAACATTTGATGCATGGAATATGAGGTATTTAAATGGCGGATATCCTACAGTTCCATGTCGTTGGGCTGCATCTATGTTTAGCATTCTATGTCAGAATGATGAACCGATCCTTAGTGCAACAACTGTAATGAATCCTTTTAGGTTGAAAGATTATTATCCATGGATGCCCGCAGACCATGTAACAAAGGATATTGGAGGTGCGAAAGCAGCCCTTACCGAGCAGTCATGGTATGGATTCAGAGATTATATGATTAATCTTATGAAAAAATTTGGCGTAATTGATTTGCCTATAGCTATTGATCATTGTGCTAATCCATATATTTGCAGAAAAGTAATGGAGGATGCCGGAATCAAAGTTGTTGACCCCGCTGAAGATCTTGCATTTGTAAGATTGGAAAAATGTGAGCAGGAAATAGCATGCATGAAGATATCATGTGCTGTGGCAGAGGCTGCAATGTGGAGTTGTCAAAAGGCTTTGCGTCCAGCAATCAGAGAAAATGAACTGACTGCTATAGGCGTAAGAGAACAATACTGTCACGCAACAGATGAGGTTGTTCCTCCAAATGTTATATCTGGATGGAGAACGAATCCTATGCATATGGATTTTACGGACAGGTTAATACTTGCGGGTGATCTTGTTAATATTCATATGGATGACGTTTGTTTTAATGGATACAAGAGTTCTCTTGGCCGTACATTTGTTATTGGGAAAGCTACAGACGAACAAAAGGAATCGTATGCAATAGCTCTCAAATTGATGAGAGATGCAATTGATCAAATTAAACCAGGAAATACAACAAAGGATGTTACAAATGCTTGGCCACATGATCCGGGATTCTGGGGTTGCCCTGATAAGAATTCTGCGAGAAGGTGTTGCCACGGAAATGCAATAGGTATGATGTTTGAAGACGCTCCTTATTTCAGTGCAATGGATGGAGATGAGGTAACGTCTGTGACATTTACGCCTGGAATGACGTTCTCCCTCGAGACATGGTACGGCCCTAATGGAGCAGATTATGGTGCATCTATTAAGGAAACGGTTCTTGTTACGGAAGATGGATGTGAAATATTAACACATTATCCGGTTGACAAGATTATTGAAGTACCACTCGGACAATAAATAATAGCAGATAGTGAAGGACGTATGGTATACCTGTACGTTCTTTACTACGTTAATAAATAGAGGTGAAAATGAAAGAAGCAGTAATAGTGGCATATGGAAGATCTCCGAGTTGCAAGGCAAAAAAAGGTGCATATGCTACTCATAATATGAATGCAATAGATTATACGGCGCAGGTTGTAAACGGTACATTAAAAAAAATACCTCAATTAAAACCTGAGATGATAGATGATTTTATTTTTGGAACTGCTGCAACAATGAATACGTTCGCAATGAATTCCGGAAGAAATGTTGAGCATCGCGCTGAGTTGCCAGATAGTGTTCCATCAATGACGATTAATCGGTATTGTTCAACGGGATTGCAAGCAATGAGTTTGGCTGCAAATTATATTAAAACTGGGGAAATGGATGTTGTTATGGTCTGCGGCGCCGAAGATATGACAAATAGTTTTGGGCCATTGGATTTAACATATGCAAACAAATGGATCATGGAAAATCGCATCGATTCTCTTACACCTATGGGGGTAACAGCTGAGAACGTAGCAAAAAGGTATGGGATTAGTAGACAAGCTATGGATGAGTTGGCTGTAGCTTCACATAAAAATGCATCGAAAGCTCAGCATGAAGGCTTTTTCAAAGACAGTATCATCCCAGTTGAATTAGATGACGGGTCCTATGTTACCGAGGATGAGGGGATACGTCCTGATACAAATTTAGATTCTTTAGCCTTATTAAAACCTTGCTTTGATGAACACGGAAGCGTAACTGCTGGTAATTCATCCCAAATGACAGATGCCGCAGCATGCGCAATTATTATGTCTTCGGAGAAAGCTGATGAATTAGGAATCAAGCCAATTGCCAAATTTGTAGGTTTTTCGATTGCAGGATGTCATCCAGACGAGATGGGCATTGGTCCTGTGTATGCTGTTCCAAAGTTGATGCAACGCCTCGGCTTAGATATTAACAAAATGGATGTAGTAGAACTCAATGAGGCGTTTGCAGCGCAGGCAGAGTATTGTGCCAGAGAACTAAAAATCCCGAGAGAAAAGCTCAATCCCTGGGGTGGTGCAATAGCTTTAGGGCATCCACAAGGTGCTACAGGCATAGTTCTATCTATTAAGGCCATGGATTATTTAAAACGCACTGGAGGAAAATATGCACTTATCACAATGTGTATCGGTGGTGGAATGGGTGCAGCAGGCGTTCTGGAAATGTGTTAAAAGAAAGTTGAGGAAATGATGAAATTATCTTTTGTAGGAACAGGAATGATAGGAGGCGGGCTTGCAGTAAACGCAGCGTTGCATGGGTATGACGTGTCATTATATGACCTCCTTGACCCCGAGAAAGTGAAGACAAATATCAGAGGCATTTTTAATATCATGGTAGAGTCAGGAGCTTGTACAGAGCAAGAAGCAGAAAAGGCTATGAGCTTAATGACTTTTACACAAAATATTAAAGAAGCAGTCGAAGGTGCAGTTTTTATACAAGAATGCGTTCCTGAACGACTTGAATTAAAACAAGAAACATATAGAAAAATTCAGGAAATTGTGGGAGACAATGCTATTATTGCTAGTTCTACATCAACGATATTCCCAAGTAAGCTTTCAGACGGAGCTTTGTTTCCTAATAAAATTATTGTCGGTCATCCATTTAATCCTTCATACGTTCTTCCTTTGATTGAAGTGTGTGGGCCTCAGGCTGATATGAGTACGATTGACGAGGCTGTAAAGATTTATAAATCCATGGGAAAAGAACCTGTGATTTGCAAAAAAGAAGTAAATGGCTTTATTGCAAACATTCTGTCGCTAATGGTTAAGGACATGTCTATGAAAGCCGTTCTTGACGGGGTGTGCAGTGTTGAGGATATAGACAAGGCAATAATGTACGGCCCAGGCTTGAGAATGGCTATTACGGGACAGCTATTAACGATGTCTCTTGGGGTTCCTGGTGGCTTCAGAGAAATGAGTGCAAAATACGGACACACTGATCCAGAAATAATAAGACAGGAATGTGAAATCGCTGATGGTGTTGATGCGGAAATCGAAAACCGTGAAGAATTTATGGGACGAACAGTCGAAGATATCATTAAATTTAGAGATAAAACAATTGTAGATATATTAAAGCTTTATAGAAAGTTTTAATTTTCTTGATAAAAAACAGTCTGTATAACCCAACATTAATAATACAGACTGTTTGATTATGGAAAGGATACGAAATGGATAAAAGAATAATTCAATGTGCAATGACAGGTGCACTTACGCCGCAGTCTCTTAACCCTGCAATTCCTGTGACCCCTGAACAGATAGCTGAGGATTGCATTAAAGTGTGGAAGGCGGGGGCTGCTATTGTACATATTCATGTTAGAGATGATGAGGCCCATGGTTGTATGGATCCTGCAAGATTCAGGGATGTTTTTAAGCGTATTAGAGATAACACTGATTTGGTTATTAATCTTACCACAGCCGGAGGCCCTACTAAGACCGATGAAGATAGGTGGGAGCATGTAGTTGAACTGAAGCCGGAAATGTGTACTCTCGATTGTGGATCTTTCAACTGGCTTCCAGGTGGACCGTATATCAACTCCACCCAATTCCTTAGAAACTTGGGTGATGTATGTAAAGAAACTGGGGTAAAACCTGAGATTGAGGCGTTTGATATAGGGCAGATTGAGGCTGCAAAATTCTTTGTGGAAGAAGGACATCTTGAGACTCCGTTGTTATTTGATCTTGTTATGGGTGTAAAAGGTGCAATGCCTGCAACTCCGGAAATGCTGAAGACTGCTATTAGTCTTATGCCTGAAGGTTCAAATTGGGCTGCGACAGGAATTGGAATTGGACATTTGCCAATTTTATATGCATCAGTTTTGTATGGAGGTAATGTGCGAGTTGGATTGGAAGATAACGTCTACTATGCAAAAGGCCAACTTGCAACAAATGAGATGCTTGTTCAAAGAGCCGCTAGGGTAATTCGTGATTTTGGTGCAGAGGTAGCAACTCCTGAAGAAGCAAGACAGATGCTGGGTTTAGTAAAAAGATAAAGAGGTAATATTACATGAGTGGAAAAGAAATAAAAGTAAATGTTCAAGCATCTGGTAGACATGTACACCTATGCCAAAGTGATCTAGATATTCTGTTTGGTGAAGGTTATATTCTTGAAAAAAAGAAACCTCTTGGAGGGGATTTCCTTTCTACTTCAAAGGTCGAAGTAATAGGAAAAGACGGTAAGTCGTGTTTATGTTCAATTTTGGGGCCTTGCAGAAATATTTCACAGGTTGAGTTTAGCATAACTGAGGCTCGTGCAATAGGCCTTAATCCGCCTTTAGGAGATAGTGGAAAGAACGAGAACTATGCACCTGTAACATTAAAGGGTCCGAAGGGGACAGTTTATTTAGAACAAGGTATCTTTGTTGCCAAAAGACACGTACATCTGTGTTGGAATCATGCACAGGCGTTGGGGGTAACGGAGGGTGACAGTTTGGATTTGAGAATTGATAGTGAAAGACCTACAGTTTTTAAAGATGTAAAGGTTAGAATCATACCAAAAGAAGCTCCTGTTCATGACTCTGATGTCCACCTTGATTATGATGAATATAATGCATCAGAGGCTTTTCGTAGTGGAATAGGTTATGTTACCAAAGGAGAGTAGAAATGCAAAAAAAAATACTTACAATTAATCCTGGATCAACATCAACAAAGTTGGCTTATTTTTTAGATGATAATCTTGTGTTTGAAAAAAATCTGGATTTTCCCAAGCCAATAGTAAAAGGACAAGTTCATGTGCTTGATGAGTTCGAGGCTCGAATGAAAAGTATTTTGGATTTCCTTGAAGAAAACAGTATCAAACTTGAAGATATCGATATATTTGTATCAAGAGGAGGTGCTCCGGGAAGAGTAGAGTATGGGGCATACTTAATTGATAAAAATGTAATTCAAAATTTATGTTTTGGAACAAAGCCTACATATCACGCATCTAATCTTGCCCCTATTCTTGCGTTCGCATTGGCAAAAAGAGCTGGCACAAATCGCCCTGCAATATTTTATGATGCAGTAGCTGCTGATATGGCTCCACCTATAGCACACATTTCCGGAATCCCCGGGATGGAGCGTCATGTAGGGTGTCATAATCTAAATGCACGAATGGTTGCAAGAGAGGCCGCTCAAAGAATCGGAAAAAAATACGAGGAGTCTAAGCTGATAGTTGCTCATGTTGGAGGTGGAATTTCTGTATCTGCCCATAATCATGGAATAATCGACGATTCTGTAATGTGTGACGAGGGCCCTATGAGTCCTCAAAGAGCCGGGAGAATCAGCTTTATTGCAATGATAGAGATGTGTTTCATTCAGAAAAAGACAATGAAGGAAATGCAAGCAATAACAGACCAGGGTGGTTTGCTTAGTTTCTTCCAAGTACCTGATATGATTGAGCTGGAAAAATTAGTCGAGAATGGGGACGCTAAAGCTGAACTGTATTACAAAGCAATGGCATATCAGGTTGCAAAGGCTGTTGGCGAAATGTATACTGTCTTAGACACAGAGGCCGATGCTATTGTATTAACAGGTGGGGTCTCTAACTCAAAAATGTTTACATCTTGGCTTGCAAAAAAACTGAAGAATATTGCACCCGTTATTATTATTCCTGGAGAACTTGAAATGCTAGCAATGGCTAGGGGCGGACTAAGAGTATTAAATGGGGAGGAAGAAATAAAACAATATAATGATCTCCCTTCTGGCTTTACTTCTATGTCTGACTATATTGACTATTTCAAATCGCAAAGACCCGATTTATTAACATCAGATATAGTAAATGAAATGATAACTCTATAGGAGGATATGATGTTATTTCAGTCGTTAGCACTCGTTTTTTCATTACTGTTGATAGCAGCTTTGATTTACAAAGGCTTAAGTCCTATTTATTCAGTGATAATAGGATGCTCATTAATGATGTTGACAAATAATATGCCTTTCGTGGATACGTTGTCGCAAGCATTGTCCACATGGGGATCCGCTCTTATGCCTGCAGTATTTGTTACGTTATTTGGATCGGCTATGGGAGTTCTATACACAAAAGCTGGGGCGATAGATTCAATTGCAAATTGGCTATTAAAACCGATAGATAAAATCCAAAATCCTGATAAAAAAGTTGTGTATGCAATTTTAGCTTTTATTTGTTTTCGAATACTATTAGGATTGGCCGGAATGGTTAATGACGCTGTGATGGTCACAATGTTTGCTATCGGTGCGGTTGTTTTCAGAAAAGTAGATATGGATAGAAGACATTTGAATGCAGTGTTGGTTATTGCAGGTACGATAGGACTTATTGTGCCAGGAGCCCCAACGCAAACAAATATAATGTTTTCATTATTCTTGCCTGATTACAGTGCCACAGTGTATTTTGTTCCCAGATTACTTCTTATGATAGTTTACATAGTGTTGGTTTGTTTGCTTATGCTTCACTACGCTAGAACAGACAGAAAGAATGGAATCCATTTTGAACAGGGACGCATGATGACTGAGGAGTATATTGGTAAGTTGCCTCCGATTTGGTTATGTCTAATTCCAATAGTAGTAGTAATTATTGCGTATTCAATTCTCAATTTGGATGCAACAATTGCAATAATATTTGGCCTTGTTTCAACGATAGTATGTTTATGGAAGTACTACCCAATTGAAGATGGGAGAAGTAGAGTTGATTCAATCTTAAAAATCGCGAATGATGGTGTACTTTTAATACCGATACAGTTTATGTTAATGGTTCTTCCAACTATGGTAATGACAATGACTCCGGCTTTTGATTGGGGTGTGGATGCTTTGTCAACTTGTGGGGTTTCCCCATATATTAGTTTTACCTTACTGGCTGTAATATTAGTTGCTTTTTCCGGAGCGGGTGCAATACCGTCAATCTGTAGCGTTGCGCTTGCAGGCTTTATCGGGCAATCGATGTCCATGTATGCGTGTGTAATGATAACATTGTGGTCATGCACCGTTTTCGATTCGCTTCCTACAAATGCTTCGATAGTGATTCAATCAGAGCTGTGTGATGTGCCACTGAAAAAAGCATATCCTACAATTTTTACAACTACTATTGTTGCAACAGCATTTGTGCTCATACTAGCTACAATTATGTCTTCACTTGGAGTATTTGGCACGATATAATAATTACATCATTATCCACATAGGTAATCACTAGCGATTAGACAACTTTCTTAATGAGTAAAATAGATATACGAAAAACAAAAATGGTAAGTGCAGCGCTGTGCCTTGCATTGGCAATGGTCCTGCCTTTTTTAACAGGACAGATTCAGCAGATAGGGAACATGCTTTGCCCTATGCATTTTCCTGTGCTTTTATGCGGCTTTATCTGTGGCTGGCAGTACGGCCTTGCAATCGGATTCATCGCGCCGATTCTAAGGTTCGCCATATTCGGAATGCCTCCGATTATGCCAATTGGACTTGCAATGGCTTTTGAACTCGCTTGCTATGGCCTGGTGGTCGGATTGATGTATTCAAGACTTAAAAAAACTAAGGGCAGCATTTATATTTCGCTTATCTGTGCGATGATTTCAGGCCGCCTTGTATGGGGCTTGGTTAAGATGATTATCGCTGGCGTGACAAGAACAGGCTTTACATTTGCGGCCTTTCTTGCCGGAGCTTTCACTTCGGCTATCCCCGGAATAATCGCCCAGTTGGTGCTTATCCCTATTATCGTTATTACACTTGAAAAGAACAAAGTGATATAAAATGTCTGTGCAAGAAAAGATGCCTTATATAATCGCAATTGACGGAAGGGCAGCCTCCGGAAAGACAAGCCTCGCTGAGCAGCTTGCCGCATCTTTTGATGCACCGATTGTCCATTTAGATGATTTCTTTTTACCTCTAGAAATGAGGACTGAAAAGCGTCTTAATGAGCCTGGTGGAAACGTTCATTACGAAAGATTTAAGGCTGAAGTCATAGATAAACTCAAGGCCGGAGAGGACTTTTCGTATCAGAGATTTGATTGTAAAACCAAGGCCTTGGCAGACTTCGTGCAGGTTAAGAAGAGCCCCGTCGTAATAGTCGAGGGCAGCTATTCACATCATCCTTACTTTGGGGATTATGCGGATTTAAAGATATTTAAAACAGTGGATCCTGATGAGCAGTGGCGTCGCATTTTAGTACGAAACGGGGAGGCTTGGGGCCAGCCCTTTAAAGATAAATGGATTCCGCTCGAGGAAAAATATTTCGAATATTTCAAAATAAAAGAAAGTGCAGATATAGTTCTGTAACATAAAAAATGCTACTCAAGTGAGTAGCTATTTTTGTTTATTCAATTTTGATAAAAATGCAGTCCTTGCAGGATTCCTCCGGAGAACCGCTCCAAATAAGGCTGTTATTTTTTTCGTCGATTTCAAAGTATCCGGAAAGCTTGTCAGCTATTGTTTCCACTGTTTCTTCTTCACCCTCAGTTTCTGAGAATGTGATTCTTTCGTGGATGCCGTTTTCGTAGATCAGATTGCCATCCTTCTTTGAAAGTTTAGCCTCCATTTGCCAGAATTCTTTTTCGAAAGCACTGCTTCCCCACCATACCTTAATGGTAACACCTTTGCTTCCCTCGGCGCTTACTTCCATGTAAGCCCTCTGGCTGATACTGTCTGAATATTCGCCTGTAAGATTTTCATATGCTTCTTTATTACCACATGCCGTGAGGCAGAAAATCATTGAAAGTGCTAAAAAAATTGCAAAAATTTTTTTCATTTTTTTCTTTTCCTTTATAAAAAATTATTATTGTTTTCGAAAGTCCCTGTGGATCTAGCCAGAGCAATTGCATCATCGAGTTCGGTGAGAATCAGTGTTACACTTTTATAGAATTGCCTTCCGGTTTCATTTAGCGTGATTTTTTTTCCGTTTCGGTAAAACAGCTCTACCCCAAGTTCCTTTTCAAGACGTTTTATATTCATGCTCAGTGAGGGCTGGGCAATGTTAAGCTTTTCAGCGGCTTTGGACATATGCTCAAGTTCTGCAACAACCTTAAATTGTGTTAAAAGATTAAGCTGTATCACGTTTTTCCTCCGTTATAGATTTTTATCTATAGATTATAGGAAAATTATATATTGGACACTGACAAAAGTAAAGCGATACTATTAAAAATAAGAGCTATACATAAGGCTTTCAGATTTCCGGGATGGTGCAATAACTGTTTTTGAGACTTTTGCTTGAATAATTTCTAAAATAACCTGTAACTAACAACTTTTCTTCAGAAAAATTTATATAACCCCTTGATAATTTAACCGATTAACAAATATTAAGTATTACTTGTCAAATAAATCACGATATTGACTTTTATTATGGTAAAATAAAGTAGCTATTATTATCGAATGGTTTACTT
>DCHA01000021.1:36736-38411 GCA_002315535.1 Firmicutes bacterium UBA1764
AAAGGAGTGTCGCCATGAGTAATATTACAGACGAAAAGTACGAACGCTTTAAGACCAATCTTGAAGCCGTAAACGGCAAATGCGAACGTACTACAAAGGCAGAGCTCGGCAAGAAGATTGCAGACTTGTTTGTAGCTCAGGGCCTCAAAGACACATGTGTTAATGAGACCCCATTCTTAAAGGAGGCTGGCGTTGTTGATGCCCTTAAGGCAGCAGGTGTTGAAGTATACACCGACCACATCAGACTTCACGGTGAAACCGCTAAGGGCGGAATCACAGAAATGGCAGGCGGAATTGCAGAACTCGGTACAATGATGCAGTTATCCGAAGCCGTTAACGGAAGACTTGTAGCAATTATGTCCGAAGATTTCTTCGGTGTTCTTCCGGCATCCACTATCGTAGATTCATATAATGACATGTTCGACAAGCTTGATGCTTTCGGCAAGGATATCCCGGGATATGTAGGATTCATTACCGGGCCAAGCCGTACAGCAGACATCGAGTGCGTTGGTACAGTAGGTGTACACGGCCCACTGAGAGCAACATGCATTATCGTAGAAGACGCATAAAGCAGAGGGAGGAGGAATAATTATGCCTAGTGATCAGTTAAAATTTGAAATTGACAAAGCGCTTGCTAATACTACATTGGCAAGAACCCTCGGTAACTTCTGCCAGGCTTATCCAGCAGGAAGACTTGCTTCCTATGCCGGAGTAGACTTTGAATATGAACGTAATGGCGTTAAAGAAGTAAGATCATACGCAGCAGATCATATCGACGAAATGATCGAAAACTTCACAAAGAACGCTACAGACAGAGGAGCAGTTGTTCACGTTGCTAAGACAAAGGAAGACGCTATTCAGTGGGTACAGGGCATTGTTAAGGAAAACAATGTTAAGACCATTGTAAAGTCTAAGTCCATGGCATCTGAAGAAATTCACATGAATAAGGTTCTTGGCGAGGACGGAGTTCTCGTTCAGGAGACAGACCTTGGTGAATTTATCATTGCTCTTGAAGGAAATACACCAGTACACATGGTAATGCCTGCTCTTCACTTAAACAAAGAGCAAGTTGCAGACCTGTTTACAGATTATACAAAAGAAAAGAACGAGCCGATCATTGCTGAAGAAGTAAAGACAGCTCGTAAGGTAATGAGACAGAAGTTCCAGACCGCAGACATGGGTGTCTCCGGAGCTAACGTTGCAGTTGCTGATACCGGTACAGTATTCACAATGACTAACGAAGGTAACGGCCGTATGGTTGGTACACTTCCTAAGATTCATCTCTATGTATTCGGTATTGAAAAGTTCGTAAAGAGCGTTGGAGACGCAAGATATATCTTCAGAGTTCTCCCACGTAATGGAACAAAACAGAGATTAACAGCTTATCTCTCACTCTACACAGGAGCTACAGAGGTTGTTACAGACAAGGAAGCAGACACAATCGAAAAGAAGAAGTTCTACATCCTTATTATCGACGACCCAGGCAGAAGACAGATCCTTGCAGAGCCTGATTTCAGAGAAATCTATAACTGCATCCGTTGCGGCGCTTGCCTCGACGTATGCCCGGCATTCGCTCTCGTAGGTGGACATGTATTCGGTTCCAACGTATACACAGGCGGTATCGGTACAATGCTTACACACTTCCTTATTAATGAAGGAAGAGCTGCTGAGATTC
>DCHA01000021.1:38448-43164 GCA_002315535.1 Firmicutes bacterium UBA1764
CTCCAGTGCGGTCGCTGCAACGAGGTTTGCGGTGGTGGACTCCACATCAAGGAAATGATCATGAAGCTCCGTCAGGAGAACGTAAAGAAGAATCCTGGTGCTATCACAAAGTTTGCATTCGACGCTGTTAACGACAGACATCTGTTCCACAGCATGCTGAGAATTGCATCCGTTGCACAGGATATGCTTCTTGACAAGAGCACACAGAGAATCAGACATCTGCCTCTCTTCCTCTCCGGAATGACAGATGGAAAGACATTCCCACATATCGCAAGGGTACCATTCAGAGATATCTTCCCGACAATTAAGCAGGATGTTCCGAATCCAAAGGGAAAGATCGCACTCTTCGCAGGATGTCTGCTTGACTTCGTATACACAGATATGGCTCTGGCAGTAATTAAGGACCTCAACTCCATCGGTTATGTTGTAGACATGCCAATGGGTCAGGGATGCTGCGGATGCCCGGCTGAATCTCTCGGTGACACAGAAGCTGCTGCTATTTCCGCAGAAATGAACACAGCTGCAATGAATGTTGACGAGTACGATTACATCGTATCAGCTTGCCCATCCTGTACACACCAGCTCCACCTCTATGCTGAGAGAATTCCGGAAGGATCTGATCTCCACAGACAGGCAGAAGCTATCAAGGAAAAGACTATGGACTTCGCTAAACTGTTCTACATGCTCGATGGAGCTCAGGACCTCGGCGATGGCGTTCCATATAAGGTAACATACCATGATTCTTGCCATATGAAGAGAGAAATGGGTGTTTACAAAGAACAGAGAGAACTGCTCTCACATACCAAGGGTGTTGAAATCGTAGAAATGAATGACTGCGACAACTGCTGCGGATTCGGTGGTGCTTACATGGCACTCTTCCCTGAAATTTCTAAGGAAATCCTTGAGAAGAAGATGACCAACATCGCTGCAACCGGAGCTGACTGTGTAGCAGTTGACTGCCCGGGCTGCTTAATGCAGATCGAAGGCGGTGCAGATGCACGTGACATGAAGATTGATGTTAAACACACCGCAACTATAATCGCTGAAAAGAGAGGACTTCTTTAATCTTGGCCTTTAAACCTGACTTAAGCAAAGTCAGGTGCAATATGCATTTGATTGCGAGTCACCCTTATGCAGGCACACCGGTTGGTGAAATTCTGGATAACACTCTGGATACCAACGGAAAAATGGTGAGAGCCTCACTGGTGCTTTGCGCCGGTGCATTTGGACCTGACTATGAGACAAAAGAAGATCGTTTAAGCATGTTGGCTGCTATGGTTGAGCTTACTCATCTGGCTTCTCTGGTCCACGATGATATCGTAGACGAGGCTGATTTCAGAAGAGGCAAGCCTTCAATCCAAAGCAAGTATCACAAGGATGCTGCTGTCTATGCCGGAGACTTCCTTATCACAAGGGTCAACTACTATGAAGCAAAAGAGCATCTGAATGAAGCGGCAGCTGTACTTTCTCAGACTATTGAGCGCATGTGTGCAGGCGAAATCGGCCAGGCAATTTGCCGATACAATGCACAAACAAGCATTGCAGAATACTTGAACAACATTAAAGGTAAGACAGTAGAATTATTCAAGTGTGCTTGCAGAATAGGAGCTCAAGAGTCGGGCTGCAGTGAAGACGTGGTTTGCAAGCTCGAGGAATTCGGTGAAAATCTCGGCTTGATGTTCCAGCTTAGGGACGACCTGTTGGACTTCACATCAACCAAAGACGTAATGGGAAAGGCAACCCACATAGATTTTCGCGAGGGTATTTACACCTTGCCGGTTCTTGCGGCAAGAGACCTGGATAAATCCGGGAAGCTGCTAAGCATCATGCAAAAGAACAAATCTGAGAGTCTCACAGATAAAGAAATCTCGGAAACAGAGAAACTGGTAATAGATCTCGGCGGAGTAGACGCCGCAATTATGGAGATTAGAAGTTGCCAGTCAAAAATAGAAGGATTGCTCAGGGAACTCCCTGAATGTAAATCCACCTCTCTATTAAGTGAACTTGTAAGTAAACTTGCAATATAGTTCTTACAGTTACGGAAGTAATACTATTGTCAAGGAGGACAATGATATGAGTGAAGAAAAGTTTGACGTCATCGTTGTCGGTGGCGGACTCGCTGGACTCACTGCAGCATATGAACTCGCTAATGCAGGCTATGAAACACTTGTAGTTGAGCGTGGTGATTACTGTGGTGCAAAAAATATGACAGGCGGCCGTCTTTACGGTCACAGCCTTGAAAAGGTAATTCCTAACTTTGCTGAAGAAGCTCCTATCGAAAGAAAAATCGTTAAGGAAAACATCGCACTTCTCAATGAAAAGGGCGGCGTACAGATTGCTTACACAAGCCCACAGCTTGGTGAAGGCTCCAATGCTTCTTATTCAGTATTAAGAGGAAAATTTGATCAGTGGCTCGCAGGCAAGGCTGAAGAAGCCGGCGCTATGATGGTTACTGGTATTAGAGTTGATAAGCTTATCGAGCAGGATGGCAAGGTAGTTGGTATCGACGCTGGCGGCGAGGAAATGTACGCTGACGTAGTTATCCTTGCAGATGGCGTTAACTCACTGCTTGCTCAGCAGATTGGAATGAAGAAGGAAATTGAACCGCACGAAGTAGCTGTTGGTGCAAAGGAAGTCTTCAAGCTGAGCGAAGAAATAATTAATGAACGCTTCGGCGTTGCTAATGGTGAAGGTGCAGCTATCCTTTGCGCAGGCGATCCAACAGATGGAAACCTCGGTGGTGGCTTCATTTACACAAATAAGGATACAGTATCAGTTGGTATCGTAACTACACTTTCCGATATCGGCAGATCACAGCTCTCCGTTCCAAAGATGGTAGAAAGATTCCACAATCATCCGATGGTAGAACCTTACATCAAGGGCGGCGAACTCGTTGAATACTCCGGCCACCTCGTAACAGAAGCAGGTTGGAGCATGATTCCGGAGCTCTACAGAGACGGTGTTCTCGTAACAGGCGACGCTGCTGCATTTGTAATCAACCTTGGTTACACAGTACGTGGTATGGACTTCGCTATCGAATCAGGTAGACTCGCTGCAGAAGCTGTTAAGAGAGCAAAAGCTGTTGATGATTACTCAGCAGATACCCTTTCCTATTATAAAAAGCTGCTTGAAGAAAGCTTCGTATTCCGCGATATGAAGAAGTTCTCCGCATTCCCTGCAATTCTTGAAGAGCACATGATCTTCAATGAACTCCCGGCATTCGTTGGTGATGTATTCAACAGAATGATGGTTGTTAACAGCGAACCAAGCGGTGACCTCGTTGTTGGTATTGCAAATGATTTCTGCAAGAGATTCACAATGGCAGGAATTGCTGACTTCGTAGGCAAGTTAATGGAGGTACGCTAAAATGATGAAGAAAATGACTATTGATGACAAGCTTGGTCTTGATATTTATAACACAGACGAACACGAATCACATATCGATGTAGATCTTGAATGCAAAGACGAAGCAGAAATCATGAAATTAGTTCTCGCTTGCCCGGCAGAATGCTATAAGTATGTTGACGGACAGTTCTCATTCAGCCACCTCGGTTGCCTTGAATGCGGAACATGCAGAGTTCTTTCTCATGACAAGATTGTTAAGTCCTGGAACCACCCAATGGGAACCATTGGTGTATCTTTCCGTCAGGGCTAATACCTAATTAGAACAATCTGAAACAAAAATCAAAAGCACGGCACCTTTCCCTATAGATGCCGTGCTTTTAAAACGAAAAAAATTTTAGCCTTACTTTATTAAATCTTCAATATCTGCTTTTGGTCTGTAGCCGATTAGTGACTTTACCGGCTTCCCATCCTTGAAGTAAACCAGCAGCGGAATGCTGTTTACCTTAAAGAGGTCTGCAAGTACAGGCTCGTCATCAACGTTTACTTTTCCAATTTTAATCTTGCCTTCGTTTTCGCTTGCGATTTCTTCAAGAACCGGAGCGAGCATTCTGCATGGGCCGCACCAGGTTGCCCAGAAGTCTACGAGAATAGGTTTGTCAGATTTAATAACTTCGCTTTCGAAGTTTTCTTTTGTAAGTGTAATTTCTGCCATATATTAATCCCCCTTTTTATGACTAATACTAAAAAGCAAGTTGTGCTTCTTGCTTTCATTCTATCATAGGATTTGCTTAAATATGTTGCTGATGCAACTATTTAATTCTCTTCTGTGGGCGCAGAGGCTTTGCCTCCGGGTGCTGCTCCATGAAGTCCATAAGCATAATAAGTAGGTCATCTGTATGATCTTCGGTTAAGTCCTTGTAATCGAGGGTCTCGATCAGTGACCACTTAAAGCTTTCCGGATCCTTTTTATATGCGGCTTGCATTTCTCTGTTTGGCCAGGAGCCAAGTTTCAGCTGGAAGCTTTGTCCATTGAAATCGGCATTGGCATCAGTTGAAATATCCACCCACATATTATCCCCGGATTGCCAGCAAATAATACCCATATCAGGATGTCTGTTTTCGTATTGCTCTCTTAGTTTTTTCTTATCTGTTGCGTCCATTGTTTACCCCTTTTGTGTTTATTAAAGCTTTTGGATAGTACGCACAAAAGCCTCATGTATTATTTTACACTATTTGATTGTCCTTTTGCAGTATATATCATTATGTAAAACCTCAAATATTTTCGCGTTAATAGCACTCTGGAAAGCTAAATGGCTCGCTGGACAGCATTCCCCTCTATGCGAGCTACTTTGAAAAATAAATGGCTCGCTG
>DCHA01000021.1:43298-43511 GCA_002315535.1 Firmicutes bacterium UBA1764
CTTTGAAAAATAAATGGCTCGCTGGACAGCATTCCCCTCTATGCGAGCCACTTAGAAAATCAAAGGGCTTGCTGTAACAGATTTCTTCGTATGCAAGCCAATTCACCAAAAACTGATCGGCCTAAGGGCCTCTTAGAGTCTGTCTAGCCAAGGGCCTGCGGATTATAGCTGGGGCCCCGGCCAAATGTATAAACTACTCCCTGTAAAGTGGAC
>DCHA01000038.1:0-13268 GCA_002315535.1 Firmicutes bacterium UBA1764
GGTTGAAGAATTCATCTAAGAAACATACACTAAAAAAGCCCGATTAATTCGGGCTTTGTTTTTTCATAGCAGGTCTTACGATAGTGATTTGTCTGATCCACCAAACACCAATCATTATCAGGAAGCCGCCGACAAGCTCCAGCGCTATCCAAACAAGATATCTTGGTTCATACACATGTTTAGCAATGCTGGCAACTGTGCAGAAAATAAAAGCATAAGTATTAAAAACTACTCCGGCAACATTTCTGAAAACTACGATGCTTAATACTATAAGGCAGATGAAAATCATTTTGCCCCAGAAATCTCCTATTGCCGGAGAGAACACACCAATAATATAGGGTGCGCTCCAAGAAGCAACAAGGCCGAAGCAACCACCAAACAATATGTTTGGTATTAGCTTTTTATCCTCTTCGACAAGCATGAAGAACATCATACATAGCATCCCCGGCCATGTCGGCAGATGCAGAAGCTCTTCTGCAATGTAATCAAATAAAACAATTAAAGCAAGAAGTAGCACGGTAAATTTGGCTTTTGGTACTGTCATGAATTTGCTCATGTTATTTCCTTTCTTAAAGTATAAGTAGATTGCAGACTAATTATTTTTATTCATGCTTAAGCCATATTTCTTGAGCTTTCTTCCAACGGAAGTGCGATCAATCTTCATGGCTTCAGCAATTTCTGACATGGTATCAAAGTGCTCGGTGCACCACCTCAGAACTTCCTCTTCCTTAGAGTCAAGATAGTTGCTCAGATTAAATTCATTGCTGAGTATTTCTGAGTGTATATCCAAATTGTTCATCCTCGGAATTACTACCTGAGGCATTATTTCATGTTCCTCGGACAGAATTCCCTCCGGAATCTTTTGTACAGTGCCGGAGTAATTCATAACAACAATTCTTTCAATGAGATTCTTGAGTTCTCTGATATTTCCCGGCCAGGAGTAATTGTACAGTTGATCAAAGGCCTGACTCGAAAGAGTGATTAATTTGTTGTAAATAGTCTCGTACTGAGCGAGATAGAATCTTACCAGAGGAATAATATCTTCTCTTCTGTTTCTGAGAGGCGGTATCTCAATTGGCACAACATTAAGTCTGTAATAAAGATCTTCTCTGAAATCTCCTCGTTCACAAAGCGATTTGAGTTTGACGTTTGTCGCACAGACTACTCTGAAATTAACTTCAATTTCCTTTGTTGATCCAAGGGGTCTTAGCTTCTTTGTTTCTAATACCCTTAGGAGCTTGCCTTGAATTGAGAGCGGCATGGAGTTTATTTCATCGAGGAAAAGTGTTCCTCCCTCTGCTTCTGTAAGAAGTCCCTTTTTACCTTGTTCTCTTGCGCCTGTGAAAGCGCCTTTTTCATAGCCGAAGAGTTCTGCTTCAAGGAGCGGCTCCGGCAGAGATGCGCAGTTTATAGCGACAAGAGGCTTATCTCCACGTTTACTCTTTTCATGAATAAGCTGGACGATTAATTCCTTACCTGTTCCGGATTCACCTTCGATGAGTACGGATGAGTATACAGGGGCAACGATTTCTATGAGCTTTAAGAGCTCCTGCATCTGAGGGCTTTCAGCGATGATAGAAACATTTGGCCTTGTGCTGTCAGAGGTTCTGTGAAAGTACGAAAGATGAATTTCGTTTCTCGAGGCGTCTTCAAGTCGTTTTGCGTGGTCTTCAACGCGTTCGATCATAGCGATGATGTATTTAACGCCGCCATCTTCCCCAAAGACCGGAATCTCTGTTACCAATTGTCTGTAGCTTGTATCAAAAAAGTTTACGTCTTGAAAGGCAGAGCACATTTGTCCTGTTTTTACAACCTGCTCTAATAGTGAGCTGGTATAGGTGTTTTTGTGCTCTAAGAAATTCGCGCCAACAAGCTTTTGTTTACTTTTTCCGACAAGCTTAACGAAGTAATCGTTTACGTAGAGTATGGTTCCTTCGGCATCAACGATGTAAACTCCGAATTGCAGCTTGTCATACAAAGAGACAATATCTTTTTCGAGCAATTCAATTTTGCCCATAGTTTTTCCTCCTAGTCGTTAGGTGTGAGAAAAGCAATCAGATATATTAGCAAAGTTCGTAAATTCCTGCGAAGCCCTGGCCCATGCCTATGCACATTGTAACCAGTGCGTATTTTCCGCCGGTTCTCTTAAGCTCGTTAAGAGCCTTGCATGTAAGGACTGCTCCGGTAGCACCCATTGCGTGACCCAGTGCGATAGCGCCGCCGTTGGGGTTAACCTTGTTTTGGTCCATACCGAGAGTTCTCATGCAGTAAAGAGCCTGAGAAGCAAATGCTTCGTTAAGCTCGATTGTATCGATTTGATCAAGAGTAAGTCCGGCATTCTTGAGTACCTTTGGAACTGCGAATACAGGGCCGATACCCATTTCGCCAGGCTCGCAGCCGGCAACTGCGTATGCGATAAACTTTGCTATTGGTTTAATTCCGAGCTCCTGAACCTTTTCGCCGCTCATCAGAACAACGAATGCGGCACCATCGGAAACCTGTGAAGATGTTCCTGCAGTTACGCTGCCACCTTCCATGAACGGTGATTTGAGCTCTGCGAGGCTTTCCATTGTTGTTCCCTTGCGGACACCCTGGTCAACCTTAAATTCAATTTCATTTCCTTCATCGTCAACGCCCGGAAGTGGGATGATTTCGTCAACGAATTTTCCTGCTTCAATTGCTGCAGCGGCTCTGGCATTAGATAAAACGCCAAGCGCATCCTGATCCTCTCTGCTGATGCCATATTTCTTTGCAACGATTTCGGCAGTAATACCCATTGGGTAGTAATATTCTTTTCTGTTTTGGTAAATGTACGGATTGATATCCTTCTTGTCCGGATTCTCTCTTTGCCAGGTCATGATTTCAAGTCCGCCTGCAACAACAACATCGTTTTGGCCAGCCTCGATTGTGCTTGCCGCAGTTGCGATTGTCTGTATGCCGGAGGAGCAGAATCTGTTAAGTGTCATAGCCGGAACTTCAATTGGAAGTCCTGCTCTGTATGCGATAAGTCTTGCAACGTTAAGGCCCTGGCTTCCTGCAGGATTAGCGCATCCAACCATTACGTCATCAATATCTTTAAGATCGAGCTGTGGAACCTTTTCGAGAACGCCCTTCATAACTGCCCCAGCAATATCAACCGGGTGCATGTTTCTTAAAGCACTCTTTTTTCCGCCCTTTGCAACAGCGGAACGTCCCATTGCAACTACATATACGTTTTTCATTGCTTTTGCCATGATTATTATCTCCTTAATAAATTATCGAATAAAATTTACGCAAATATAAAATGCAATATTCATGCCAAGCTCGGAAAGTCTCAAAAACCGTGAAAAATTGATTATTATGCCCAAAATGTGCAAAAAAGAGCCCTGTTTAATTCAGTGCAGAATCGCACGCGTGCATTTTTGCAATGCAATTCTGAATTAAAATGCGTAAAAAGACGTGAAATTTGATAAATAAATAGCAAAAATCAGCCCAAAAATGTTGGCACTGATTTTGCAAATACTAAAAGTTGAATTAATTTTAGTCAGCGTAACATAAAAGTATATTTTCAGAAAGGAATGTATGGCTATGAACAATAATCCACTAGTTATTTCCTGTGCTTTAACAGGAACAGCTACTCCAAAGGCAAAAAACGAAAATTTGCCGGTTACTCCGGAGGCAATCGCTAAAGATGCATATGAAGCATGGAAGGCAGGCGCAGCAGTAGTACATCTTCACATGAGAGATGCAAATCAGATCGGAACAATGGATCCGAAGCTTTTCGCAGAGACAGTACACCTTATCCGCGAATACAAGGATTGCGACGTAATTATTAACTGCACATCCTCCGGCGGATTTACAAAGAATCACTCTGCAAGATTTGATCATTTCAGAACTATTCCTGAAATTGAAGTTGGTTCCTTTGACGCAGGCACTCTCAACTGGGGTGCAAGCTATGTATTCCCGAATCCACCACTCGTACTCGAAGAGCTTTGCGGTGTATACCAGGAATTCGATGTAGTACCTGAGGTTGAAGTATTTGATCCGGGCTTTATCGCAAATGCACAGTATTACATCAAGAAGGGCATGATGAAGGGACCAGGCTGGTATCAGTTCGTACTTGGCGTTCTGGGTGCATCAAAGGCTACTCCGGAGGCTGTCGCATATCTTAAGAGCCTTCTTCCTGAAGGAGCAAAATGGTCCGCAACAGGAATCGGAACAGGCCATCTGCCTGTACTTTATGCCGCAATTGCTATGGGCGCAGACGGCGTAAGAGTAGGACTCGAGGATAACCTTTATTATGATCACGGAGTGCTCGCAACAAACAAGAGCCTCGTTGAGAGAGCAGTAAGAGTTGCAAAGGAATTCAACAGACCTGTAGCAACATCAGCACAAGCAAGAGAAATCATGGGCATTAAGCCTCTCGTAAGATAAAAGAATTCTCACTTTAATATACAGAAAGGAAATGTTCAAAATGAATAATAATCCATTAGTAATATCTTGTGCTCTTACAGGAACACAAACACCAAAATCAAAGAATCCAAATCTGCCGGTAACTCCGGAAGAAATCGCACAAAATGCATACGAAGCATGGCAGGCAGGGGCAGCAGTTGTTCACCTTCACATGAGAGATGACAATCAGAACGGCTGCATGGATCCGTCATTATTTGAAAAGACAGTACATCTCATTCGTGAATATAAAGACTGCGATGTAATTATCAACTGCACATCCTCCGGCGGAGTTTCTCTTACACACGGAAAGAGAATGGAGCATTTCAAGAGAGTTCCTGAAATCGAAGTTGGTTCATACGACGCAGGAACACTTAACTGGGGCTGCAACTATGTATTCCCTAATCCTCCGGCATTCCTTGAAGAGCTGGGCATGGTATATCAGGCAAATGATGTAATGCCGGAAATCGAAGTATTTGATCCGGGCTTCATCGATAACGCTGAATACTATATGCAAAAGGGCGTTATTAAGGCTCCGGGCTGGTTCCAGTTTGTACTGGGCGTGCTTGGCGGATCTGATGCAACTCCGGAGGCTCTGATTTACTTAAAGAACCTTCTCCCTGCAGGCGCAAAGTGGTCTGCAACAGGTATCGGACCGGGACACCTTCCAATTCTCTTCACCGCAATTGCACTCGGAGCTGATGGTGTAAGAGTTGGACTCGAGGATAACATCTACTATGACCATGGCGTGCTTGCAACAAACAAGGGCCTTGTTGAAAGAGCAGTAAGAGTTGCAAAGGAATTCAACAGACCGGTAGCAACACCGGCTCAGGCAAGAGAGATCATGGGAATCAAGCCATTGGTTAGATAGGAGGAAACAAATGATTAACGGAACATTTAAAATTCAGAATTATCTTAGCAAGACCAATCTTGAAACAAACTATATCGTACTCAAGGAAGGCGAAAACGGAGAGCTTAAGGGCTTCATGGGAGAAATCCTATTTAAAGAGCCTGCTCCGGTAAGCGGAATCGCTAATCCTGACGGCACATTTAAGGTTTCAACAGGCAAAATGTCAACCATCATGAAGGATGTATGCATTGATATCGAGGGCCAGGTAATCGGTGATGATATCAAGGGCTTCATTCAGGCAACAGCAAAGATGCCAATGTTCGGAAAGAAGGTTGCTGATTACATGTCAGCAGGCGATTTCCTCAAGTATAAAAAAGAAAACGATAAGTAAGAAAGAAGGTAAAACAATGAGAGTAGCTATATTAGGTTGCGGCGCTATGGGAACAATCATGGGCGCATTCATGACAAAGAACGGTATCGATGTAACAATGATCGATTCGTATAAGGCACACGTTGATGCTCTTAATGAAAAGGGCGCAAAGATTATCGGCTTTGCAGATTTTACTGTACCAGTACATGCAATAACTCCTGAACAGATGGAAGGAATTTATGATTTAGTATTCCTGTTCACAAAGCAGACTGCAAATGATGAAGTACTTCCAAATCTTCTTCCTCACCTTGGCCCGGACAGCACCGTTTGCACACTCCAAAACGGTGTTCCGGAGCCATACGTTGCAAAGTATGTTGGCCAGAACAGAACTGTTGGCGGAACAGTACTTTGGAGCGGCACATTTATCGAGCCGGGCGTATCCCAGCTTACACAGAACGTTGAAAACCTTGCACATTTCTTTGGAATCGGAGAAATGGATGGACAGGATACAGAAAGAATTCACAAGGTTGCAGAAGTGCTCGGACACATGGGTAACGCAGATGTTTCCCCAAGCCTTATGGCAGAGCGCTGGAGCAAGCTTATCAATAATGCATGCATGAGCGGTATGTCTGCCGCAGCAGGCCTGACATTTGGTGGCGTTCTTGAAAATGACAAGGCAAGAGCTTGCCTCAGCTATCTCGGAAACGAAGTTATGAGATGCGCAGAGGCTGAAGGATATAATCCTCCGGCAATCGCAGGAAAGGTTCCGACAGCAATCTTCAAGATTAACAATCAGGAAGAATACAACAGAAGCCAGACAATGTTCTGGAAGATGTATCAGTATGTACTCGCAGGAAAAGCATCCATGCTGCAGGATCTTGAAAAGAACAGAAAGACAGAAGTTCCAATGATTAACGGCTATGTTTGCGAAGCAGGCAGAAAGCATGGAATCCCAACCCCATTCTGCGACAAGGTTGTAGAAATCGTAAAGAAGATTGAAGCCGGCGAAGAAAAGCTTGGACCACATTGCCTTGATTACTTTGAAGATTCAATGTTCACATACGAACCATTTAAACCAGAAGTTTAGAATCACCACTCCATATTATTCCGTGTAGGTGGCCGCTTGCGGCCACCTATGTCGCGGTACGTTTAGAAGAGGAAAGAAATGAAATTACTTGAAGGTATAAAAATTGTTTCACTTGAAACTCACGTTGCTGTTCCTGCGGCTACAAGACAGCTTGCAGACTGGGGCGCAGAGGTAATCAAGATTGAGGGGCTTCACGGCGACCTGTGGAGAAATATCAGTAAAACATATATGCTCCCGGCAGAGGATGATGAGAATAGCTTCTTTACTCTTCCGAATTCAAACAAGAAATTAATCAGCTTGGATTTAAAAGAAGAAAAGGCTCGTGAAATACTATTTAAGCTGCTCGAGGATGCTGATGCTTTTATTAGCAGTGTTAGATATAAATCACTCGAGAGCATGGGACTTGACTGGGAATCACTTCACGCAAAATATCCGAAGCTGTTCTATTATCATTTCACAGGCTACGGATATGAAGGGCCAAAGTCAGAGCTTCCGGGATTTGATTCTGCTGCATTTTGGGCTAACTCCGGTCTTTCCGGAGACTTCGCTTCAGACGGAGATACCCCGATTAATGTAAACATGGCAGGTGGAGATATCGCTGCGGCAAGCAATGTCCTTTCCGGTATACTCGGCGGAATTCTTCATTCAAGACTTACAGGCGAAGGTGTTAGAGGCACTACATCTCTTTATGCTTCCGGCATCTGGATTAACTGGGGCAATATCATTGCATTCCAGGAAGGTTACAGAAGAATGCCGATGAAGAGCCCGAAGAATCCGTATGAGCTTCGTGGTGTTCCGTTCCAGAGAGTGTACAAGTGCAAAGATGGTAAATGGCTTGCTATGTGTGTTCTTGAAGCAGACAAGGGCTGCAGAGTAGTACTGCCGCTTTTGGGGCTTGAGGATGAAGTCAACAATCCAAAGTTCTATGACGCAAAGCAGCTCTATGCAAATAAGAAAGAAGTGCTCGACAAGATGACGAACGCATTCCTGCAGAAGACTCGTGATGAGTGGATAAAGATATTTGGGGATGCAGATATTGTTGTTGCACCAAATCTGACTGGCGGCGAGATAGCAGAAGACGAGCAGGCAATTGCTAACGATTATGTGTCCGAATTAACATTCCCGACAGGAAGTAAGATGATGATGCCTAATCCGCCAAATCACTTCTATGGCGTTGACATTCTTCCGACAAAGAGTGCCGGAGCAATAGGATCTGACACGCTAGAAATCTTAAAAGCACATGGATATAGCGATGAAGAAATTACAGAGCTTGACAGTGCAAATATTATCAAAGTGGCTAAATAATAAATCAAATAAAGATGCAGCTGTGTGAGAGTTGCATCTTTTGCAATATATAAAAGGTGATAAAAATGGGTCAATTAGACGGAAAATACACAGTTGTAACCGGCGGTGGCAAGGGCATAGGCAGAGCCGTTGTTGAGCGCTTTTTAAAGGAGGGCGCTGCCGGCGTTGCTATTCTTGATTACGATGAAGATACTGCAAAGCAAACTCAAGCTGAGCTTGCTGATGACAGAGTTATCGTAGTAAAGTGCGATGTTGCAAATTCTGAAATGGTTAAAAGTGCATTTGCAGCTGTTTACGAAAAATTCGGAAGAATAGATGTACTTATAAACAATGCGGGCCTTACCAGAGATTCCATGGTTCACAAGATGAGTGAAGATCAGTGGGATCTTGTAATCAACGCAGATCTTAAGGGAACCTTCCTTTGCAGCCAGCAGGTTGTCGAAGGAATGAAGGCTCAGAACTACGGCAAGATTGTAAACATTTCTTCCATCGCAGGCTACGGAAATGTTGGACAGGCAAATTACTCAGCGGCAAAAGCCGGCGTAATGGGGCTGACCGCAACAATGAGCAAAGAGCTTGGTCCTAAGAATATTACAGTAAATGCAATAACTCCGGGATCAATTAATACTGACATGATTAAGACTATTCCGGAGGAGGTTTCAAAGCGAATTCAGAGCTTGATTCCGCTTAGAAGAAACGGTGAGCCGGAGGAGCTTGCAAGCGCGGTACTATTCCTCGCAAGCGATGAGTCCAGCTATATTACCGGAGTAGTTCTTAACGTTAACGGTGGACTGCGTATTAGTTTTTAATAATTAGGAGAAAGTATGAAACCACTTGAAGGTTTAAAAGTAGTCGAGCTCGCATCATTTATTGCTGTTCCGTCTGCGGCACGTATGCTGTCAGACTGGGGCGCAGAGGTAATAAAGGTTGAGCCTTTAGAAGGTGATTACTACAGAAATTTCGGCTTAACAATGATGCTCCCTACCAATGGGGAAATCAATCCGGTTTTCACCGCACTTAACACCGGCAAGAAGCTGGTGTCGCTGAATCTCAAAAGCAAAGAGGGTATAGCCGCTCTTAAGAAGCTGATTGCCAAAGCCGATGTTTTTATGACAAACATCAGGTATCAGTCCATTCGAAAAATGGGGCTTGGATATGAAGACATTCATAAGGAATTCCCGAGTCTGGTTTACTTCCATTTTGATGGCTTCGGAAAAAAGGGCCCTGATGCAGACAGGCCCGGCTTTGACCAGGCGGCATTTTGGGCATATCCGGGAATGACAGGTGATTGGGCAACAAAGGGCGAGCATCCGCTTAGGCCCGGCCACGGCTTTGGAGATGCCGTTACAAGCTTTAATATCGCAAGCGGAATTCTCGCTGCTGTATTCCGTCAAAAGATGAGCGGCGAGGGACTATATGCGTCAACATCACTTTTCGCATCAGGAATTTGGGGGAATCATATTTCTCTTATTTCTGCCGGAGCACCTACTCCTACAATTGAATTCCCAAGAGAAATCGATTCGGAGAATTTCCCATTTACTAATTGCTACGAGTGTAGCGATGGTCGTTGGATGATGTGGTATTCGATGATTACAAAGCTCGAAGCCTGTCTGAAGGCTTTGGGAAGACCTGACCTAATCGGGGATCCGAGATTTTGCGATCGTGCAAGCATACGCCAGAATAAGAAAGAGCTGTACAGAATTATTCAGGAAGAAAGTCTCAAGCATGATTCTGAATATTGGGACAATATCCTAAGTGAGTACGATATTGTTCACTGCAAGCTTGCAACTATGCAGGAGACCTGCCACTCAGAGCAGGCATGGGCAAATGATTACTTTGAAAAGGTAAAGTATGCCGACGGAAGTGAGTATATTCAGGCAACTATTCCTATGGAATTCTCTGATTACGAGCGTCCAAAGGCTCAGCCCTGCGGAAACATTGGCGCTGATACTAAGGAAGTATTAAAGGATTTCGGCTATTCTGAATCAGAGCTTGATCAAATGCTAGCTTCAGGAATAATAAAATAAAAAAGATAAACAATAAAGCCGGCGTAAGCCGGCTTTGTTATTAAAGATTATACTTTTGTTTTCTTCTTACTGCGGATGGTTGGCTGATGTTGAGCTTCTTTGCAAGCTCGTAGGTTGTTTTGCATTCTGACATCGCGCGTATGATAACTGTTTTTTCACAGTCCTCAAGATATTTATTCAAATCAAAGTTATCAAATGAAAATCCCATTCCTGATGATGAGATTTCTGTCATCATGTCAATCTCGTTTCTGCCTTTATTAATAAAGTCCTCCGGAGTCTTTTCTGACTTCAGTTCAAAAATTGCATCATTAATTCTTTGAATACAGTCCGTATGCTCAGCGCAGGTTACCAGAGTTCTCTCAACCAGGTTCTTGAGCTGCCTGATATTACCCGGCCAGTCATAGTTGAGGAGCTGCTCCTTTGCCTCGTTTGAAAAATGCATCATCTTAGAGTACTGCACACAGTATTTATCTAGGAAGAAATTTGCCAGAGGTATTATATCTTCCTTTCTCTCCTTTAGTGAAGGAAGGTTGATTGGAATAACGTTCAGTCTGTAGTAAAGGTCGCTTCTGAAGAGGTCTTGATAGCAGAGCTTTTCAAGTCTTTTACTTGTTGCAGAAACAACTCTGAAGTCAACCTTGATGTTTTCGACACCGCCAACTCTTCTGATACTTTTGCTTTCAATTGCGCGCAGCAGTTTTCCCTGAAGGGATAGCGGCATGGAATTGATTTCGTCCAGGAATAATATTCCGCCGTTCGCTTCCTCGATTAAACCCTTTTTGCCTTTGGGGTTTGCTCCGGTAAAAGAGCCTTGTTCATATCCGAAGAGCTCCGCTTCAAGTAGGTTCTCCGGAATAGCGGCACAGTTAATATCTATAAGGGGCTTGTCCCTTCTGTTGCTGAGTCTGTGAAGCTCCTTTGCGATAACTTCCTTTCCTGTTCCGGACTCTCCTGTGATGAGCACGGATGAATCAACATTGGAGATTGCGTGCAAGGTTTCCATGATGGATCTCATCGCAGGACTGTTTGCAATTATGGTTACTTCGGAGCTTGGAGCGTCCGGATCGTATTCATTTTGGAGTGAGATAGTAGTTTTCTGGTCGTTGATCGAAATAATATCTACTTTTCCGATTATATAAATGATATTTCCTGCGGCATCGAAAATTGGAGTTTCCGTTACAAACTGTCTCATTTTTCTGTCCGAACGATAATCGTATACAGTCTGGAACATTGAAATGGATTTCTTTTCTCTGAGAACAATGTCGGCAATGATTGGCTTACATTCCGTCGGCAAATTGTGGACATTATAGCTGAGAGCTTGCTCTCTGGAAATTCCCCAAACCTTTAAGTATGAGTCGTTTACATATACATAATTTCCTTCAGCATCGATAATCCAGATAATAGATGAGAGCGTGTTAAGACAAGACAGTATTAAATCATCCGGAATTTTCGATGTTACAATGTTAGTGTTCATTTATGCTCCTTTTGCTTCAAACAAGCCATTTGATTCATAATTGAATTATTGCGCATTTTTTAACAAAAAGCAAGAGGTTTAATTCAAAAGTGCATTGCAAAAATGCACGCTCGATGATTCACTACTGAATTAAAAAGCTCATTTTTTAAAGAAATGTGTAAAAAAGCACATCATTTAGGCTGTAATACCCCTTTATATTGTGTTTTTCATGTTTTTTTACAGAATTGTTACATTTGGCACACTATTTGCAAACTAAATAGAATGCGTAGATGCGTGCAGACCTAATCACGCGTTTTGCTATTTAATAGCCTTATTATTTAAAACATTTTATGGAGGAAAAAACTAATGAAGAAATTTCTAGCAGTTTTACTCGCTCTGGCAATGATTCTTGCTTGCTTCACAGCTTGCGGAGACAAGAAGGAAGAGCCGGCAGCAGAAAATCCATCAACTGAGGCAAAGAGCTATAAAGAGACTGTAGTATTCACATTCCAGTCTGAACCATCCAATGGTTCCCCTTACTTCAGCAATGGTACACAGAGTAGACTTGTATCCAACCAGACTCACGAAGCACTTTTCAATTATAACTATGATACACAAGTGCTCGACCCAGTTCTTGCAGAATCCTGCACAGACGTTAATGGCGACGGTATGCTTTACGAAGTTAAGATTCGTCAGGGCGTAACATTCCATGACGGAAAGGGTGAAACAATTGACACTCTCACAGCTGACGACGTTAAGTTCACTTGGGAATATGCAGGTGTTGGCGGAACAGGCTCAAACGAATTCAAGATTGCTGCATATGCATATGTAGATAAGATTGAAGTAGTTGATGATTACACAATCAGATTCTACATGAAGGCCCCAACATATGACTTCCAGTTCTACCTTGCAGGAGACTCAAAGGTTCTTTCAAAGGAAGCATTCGACAAGATCGCAGATTCAACAACAGCTGAAGAAGTTGGTACAGGCCCGTACTACTACAACTATGATAAGAAGATGGATGGTTCATACCACACATTCACCAGATACGAAAATTACTGGGGTGGACTTGATAAGTATCCATCAAAGAACATCGAATGGCGTGTAATTCCTGATTCAACAACTCAGGTATCCGCTCTCCAGACAGGCGAAGTTGATATGGTAATTTCATATCCTATCTCCCAGCTTTCACTCATCGACGGAGATGCAAACTTCAAGAGCACACTCGTTCCAGGAACATCCAACATTTGGTTCACAATGAACTGGCACAACTCATTCAAGCCGACAGACGAAACAGCTAAGAAGATTCGTCAGGCAATGTGCTATGCAATCGACAGAGAATCAATGATCAAGGTAGTATATGCAACATCCAACGGTAAAGCTGGATCAGAATCTTACTACTTCGTAGCTCCGGTAGTATCCGGATATAAGGCAGTAACTTATCCGTACATGCACGATACAGCTAAGGCTCAGGAAATCATGACAGGCCTTGGATACAGTGCAGATAAGCCACTCCACCTCAAGTTCGCATTCTACTCTGCATTCCAGTCATATGCAGAAGTACTTCAGGCACAGCTCAAGGATGCTTATATCGATCTTGAACTTTGCTTAATCGATGCATCAACATCCAATGCAACATACGCTGCAGGTGAAGGCTTCGACCTCCTTCTCAACTACACATCACTCGGCGGAGCTATGATGTACGACGTAGACAGATTCCACCTCTCAACAGGTGCTGCTGCATCCGG
>DCHA01000038.1:13343-36649 GCA_002315535.1 Firmicutes bacterium UBA1764
TACGAAGCAATGAAGGAAAAATTCGTTGAACTTCAGGAATGGCTCGTAGAAGAGACCCCATACATCAACCTTGGTCTTATGAATTCCTGCGTAGGTATGACTTCAAAGCTTGAAGGCTTCACACCATGCCCAAGAATCAACGACTTAATCTTCAACACAATTTACATTGAAGAATAGTAAAGCTTAAACAGATAGTATTACAGCCCGCGCGATAAAAAGCGCGGGCTAACTATAAAGACGCATCTATATGCAAATATCTTAAGGAAAAAATCATGTGGAAATATGTAGTTAAAAGAATTCTCCAATTGATACCAATTATTCTTTTAGTAAGTTTCCTTGTTTTCTGGCTTATGAGTTTGACCGGAGACCCGGTTAGAAATCTTCTCGGAGACCAGGCGACTCAGGAACAAATCGAGGCTAAAAGAGCTGAACTTGGTTTAGATAAACCATTGGTAGTCAGATACGGAATTTATATGTTTGACCTCGTTAGAGGTGATATGGGCGAAGCTCTTGACGGAAAGTCAGTAAGTGAACAATTCGGCCAGAGATTCCCTTATACTATGCTCCTTTGCGGAACAAGTATTTTACTTACAGTAATCATATCAGTACCGGCAGGTATCTTTGCGGCAACACACAAGGATTCATTGCTTGATACAGGAATATCAGTATTTGCTTTAGCAGGTATCTCTGTTCCGGTATTCTGGATTGGTATGTTGCTTATCCTTCTTTTCGGTGTAAAACTCGGCTGGCTGCCTACAAGTGGTATTCAGCAGGGTCTGGCGAAGAGTTTGATCTTGCCAACAGTCTGCAGCTCTGTACAGTGCCTCGCAGCTATGGAAAGAATGACCCGTGCTTCTATGCTTGATAACTTGAACTCAGACTACCTCAGAACAGCAAGAGCAAAGGGTGTAAAAGAAAAGACAGTTGTTTGGAAACACGCACTTGGTAATGCTCTTATTCCAATCATTACAAGTATCGGTGGACAGATCAGTCTTTTGATCGGTGGCGCAGTATCCTTGGAAACAGTATTCTCCTGGCCGGGAATCGGCTCCTACGTAGTAGCAGCCGTTAGATCCGGAGATTACAATGTTGTAACAGGCAGCGTTATCGTACTTACAGTAGTAGTTTCCCTTGTAACCGTTGCAGTAGACATTGCATACGCATTTGTTGACCCACGTATCAAGGCTAAATATACAGGAAAGTAGGTGGATGCGATGAGTAAAAAATCAGAAAAAACCATGGCTACACCAGACTTAAAAAAGAGAACCCGCGGACAGCAGATCTGGCATCAGTTCTGCAAGAATAAAGGTTCTGTAGTTGGTATGGCAATGATCATAATACTCTTAATTGTAGGTATTTATGCTCAGTTTGCTTACGACTATGACACAGACATCATAGGAATGAACGTAGACAGCATTCTTCTCTTCCCGGGACAGGACGGTCACTTAATCGGTACCGACCACATGGGTCGTGATATGCTTGCAAGACTTCTCTATGGTGCTAAGTACTCCATCCTTATCGGAGTACTCGCAACAGCAATATCAACAGTTATCGGTGTTGCAATCGGTGCTATTGCCGCTTATGTTGGTGGTAAGGTTGAAACAGTTATGATGAGACTCGTAGAAATCTTAATGATGATTCCTACAGTACTTCTTACAATCATTCTTGTTGCCGTAATGGGCGTATCACTTAACAACTTAATTTGGGCGTTATCACTCTCCGGCATTCCATTCATGGCACGTCAGGTAAGAGCTGCTGTACTCCCACTTAAGGACTCAGAATTCGTAGAAGCTGCAAAGGCCCTTGGCGTTTCAGACTTTATGATTCTTATGACACACATTCTGCCAAACTCCCTGTCCCCGATTATCGTACAGGCAACAATCAGAATTGGTGTAACAATCGTAAGTGCATCTGTATACAGCTTCCTTGGTCTTGGTGTTCCATCACCGACTCCGGAGTGGGGCGCAATGCTGTCCGATGCCAGAGTTAACATGAGACAGTATCCGTTCCTGGTTATCTATCCTGGTCTCGCAATCATGTGGACTACAATGGGATTCAACCTCATGGGCGATGGTCTCAGAGACGCTCTCGATCCAAAGCTTAAGAAGTAGGAGGTTTTAAGATGGCAGAAGAAATGAAAGACCTTGCATTAGAGGTTAAAAATCTTAATATCCGTTTTGAAACTGACGATGAAACTGTTTATGCAGTAAACGGTATCAGCTTTGATTTGGAAAAACAGAAAACAATGGCTCTCGTAGGAGAGACTGGTGCTGGAAAGACTACAACAGTTCTTTCACTCTTAAAGCTTGTTCAGTCTCCACCGGGAGTTGTCAATGCCGACACACTTAAGGTAGTTGGTAACGACGTAATGAAAATGACAGCTACTGAGCTTGAGGCTATGCGTGGTAAGGATATCGCTATGATTTTCCAGGATCCAATGTCATCCCTCAACCCTGTAATGACAGTAGGCGAGCAAATCGCTGAATCAGTAATGCTTCACGAAGGCCTCGATGAAAAGGCTGCAATGGAGCATGCAAAAGAAATGCTTGCCCTGGTAGGTATTTCCGGAGACCGTGTAAACGACTATCCGCACCAGTTCTCAGGTGGTATGAAGCAGAGAGTAGTTATTGCTATAGCTCTTGCATGCCGCCCAAGCATTCTTATCGCAGACGAACCTACAACAGCTCTGGACGTAACAATTCAGGCACAGGTTCTTGAACTTATTAAAAAGCTTAAAGACGAGTACAAGACATCAACTATTCTTGTAACACATGACCTCGGTATCGTTGCAGAGACATGCGACATCGTTGCAGTAATGTATGCAGGAAAGATTATCGAATACGGCAGTCTTGAAGAAATCTTTAATCACACAAAGCATCCTTACACAGAAGGCCTGTTCAACTCCCTCCCAGTTATGGGCGGAGACAGAAGCCAGAAGCTTAAGCCAATTAAGGGCTTAACTCCGGACCCTTCAAAGATTTACCCGGGATGCACCTTTGCAGAAAGATGTCCTTATGCTACTGAAAAGTGCACACAGGGCTTCCCTGAATACAAGAAATTCGGCGCAACACATATCGTAGCTTGCTCACGTTATGACGAACCTGATTTCCACATTGAGAGAAAGGAGATCGACTAATGTCTGAAGTATTACTTGATGTCCGTAATCTAACAAAGTTTTTCCAAACGCCAAGAGGAACTCTCCATGCTGTAGATGGTGTATCCTTCACTATCGAAAAAGGAAAGGTTCTTGGAATCGTAGGAGAATCAGGCTGCGGTAAGTCCACAACAGGACGTGCTATCCTTCGTCTTCATGAGCCGACAAGCGGCGAAGTATTCTTCGAAGGCAGAGATGTTTGCAAAGCAAACAAAACAGAAATGAAACAGCTTAGAAGAGATATGCAGCTGATTTTCCAGGATCCGTTTGCATCTCTTGACCCAAGAATGGCTGTTAACGAGCTTATCAGAGAGCCTCTTATCAGAAACCACATTACAAAGGGTAAAGCTGAAACCGAAAAGCGTGTTAAGGAACTGATGGATCTTGTAGGTCTTGCAGAAAGACTCTACAATGCATATCCTCACGAATTGGACGGCGGACGTCGTCAGAGAATCGGTATTGCGAGAGCTCTGGCAATGGAACCAAAGCTCATCGTTTGCGACGAGCCGGTCTCCGCACTTGACGTATCAATTCAGGCACAGGTTATCAACCTTCTTGCGGACCTGCAGGAAGAGCTGGGCCTTACCTACATTTTTATTACTCATGACCTTTCCGTTGTATATTACTTCGCAGATGATATCGCAGTAATGTACCTTGGAAAGCTGGTTGAGAAGGCTCCGGCAGAAGAACTGTTCAAGAACCCGGTTCACCCATATACAAAGGCTCTTCTTTCTGCTATTCCTATTCCTGTTCTTGGCGCAAAGAAGGACAGAATAGTTATGAGAGGAGAAATTACATCTCCTATCAACCTCCCGGATGCATGTCGCTTTGCACCTCGTTGCGATTTCGCATGTGAGGACTGCAAGGCTCACGACTGTGCTCTCGAAGAAATCTCTCCGGGCCACTTCGTAGCATGCCACAGATGGAGAAATTTCGTAGAATAGATCACTTTTTCAGTTTTCTTCTTCATTATAATAGTCAGGACCGAAAGCCAAAAGCTTTCGGCCTTTGACTGTATAGAAAAGAGTGTACAAAATGAATGATAAACAGATTGAAAATTTAAGGAAGATGATTCAAAAGGAAACCATCTCCCTCCCCGGAAATACAGACGTAACAAAGTTTTTAGAATTCCATAAGCTGCTCGAGGAATTATTTCCAAATCTTTGGAGGGTTGCCGAAGTTGAAGAGATTCATGGAAGTCTGTTAATCAGATGGCCAGGAAAGAGCTCTGACAATCCAAGGCTCATGATGAGTCACCACGATGTCGTAGAAGAGAACGGTATATGGACAGAGCATAAGCCATTCAGCGCAGATATCGCTGACGGAAGGCTCTGGGGCAGAGGAACTCTTGATACAAAGGGCTTCCTGTGGGCTTTGCTTCAGTCTGCGGATGATTTAATCGCAGAAGGCTTTGTTCCAAAGTCCGACATTTACTTCGAATCAGGTAATGATGAGGAGCTTGGCGGAAAAGGTGCGAAAGCCATCTCAGAGGTCTTAAGAGAAAGAAATATCCACTTCAGCTATATAATTGACGAGGGCGGGTTTATCGTCGGAAATTCCGCAAATATCGGGGTAGGCGAAAAAGCAGTAAACGAAATTAAGTTTATAGCTAAATCAAGTGGCGGACATGCAAGTATGCCACCAAAAAACGGCCCGCTTGTCAGACTCGGACGATTCATGGCATATGTTGATGACAACTACAGAGATTTGTTCCCGGTTGAGATAGAACCTGTAACCAATTCAAAGCAGGCAACAACAATAGCCTTTACAATGGCAAACGGTGCTCTTGCGAAAAATGTTCTTCCAAGAGAGGCTTATATAATCACAAGCGTTCGTGTTGCTCATCATCAGGGTGTTGAAAATACTCTCAAGGTTTTGGAAGACACCGCAAAGCAGTTTGATATCGAGATGGAGGTCCTTGAAAAGGGCTTTGAAACAAAGATTACCGATACTGCTAATCCTGTATTTAAGGAAGTGGCGGCTTGCATCGAAGAAAGCTTCCCTGGTGTTTCGGCACATCCGTATATACTCATGGGGGCAACAGACACTCGTTACATGAACGATTTAAGTGATGTTATCATTCGCTTCTGCCCGTTTAAGGTTGATATGGCGCAAATCGGAACCGTTCACTCGGCAAATGAGAATGTCTATATAGATAGCCTTGAGCCGGCACTTAATTGTGTCAAAAAAATGATGCAGAAATGATTATTTATTAGGAGATAGAAATGAAAGACAGAGTCCTTAATGGAATAAAAGTTGTTGATATTACGCTTGCATATTCAGGTCCTGTTTGCTCAATGCATCTTGCAGACTGCGGAGCAGACGTAATTAAGGTTGAGCCAATCGGAGGAGAACAAACAAGAAATTGGACTCCTATAAAAAATGGATACAGCGGATACTTTGCTTACTTTAACAGAAACAAAAGAGGCATCGCACTTGATATGAAATCTGAAAAAGGCAAGGAAGCATTAATGAAGCTCATTGCCACCGCAGATGTTCTTGTTGAAAATTTCAGAGTAGGAACCCTTGATAGACTCGGCTTCTCATATGAAGAAGTAAAAAAGGTAAATCCAAAAATTATTTATGCTTCTATTTCCGGCTTTGGTCTCAATGGCCCGGAAGCACATAGAGCAACCTACGATATAGTAGCACAGGCAGAATCAGGACTCATGTCCGTAAACGGATTCCCATCAACGGGTCCGGTAAAGATTGGTCCTTCATTTGCAGATAGCTATGCCGGAACATATCTTGCTCTGGCAATATCGATGGCCCTCTTTAACAGAGAAAGAACCGGCGAAGGAATGAGAATTGATGTTGCTATGGTAGACTCAATGTTCTCAGCTTTAGAGAAAGGCAGTATTCAATATTTCCTTACAGGAAAGAGCCCGGATCTTCACCTAAATTCACTTATCGCAACAGCTCCATGGGAAGCAGTCGATGCAAAGGATGGTCAATTCGTAATCGCAGTCGGATCAGTTAAGCATTTCGCAACCTTATGTGAGGCAATTGGACGGCCGGAGCTTGCAAATGATCCAAGGTTTGATGTTCACATGCACCGCATGAACAACTATTATACAGAGGGTGGATTCAGATCCATCATGCTTGAATGGTCAATGCAAAGAACAGTTGACGAAGTATACGATATACTTACATCATATGGACTTCCTTGCGGAAAGGTTAAGACTGTTGGTCAGTGTGCAGAATCTGAACAGACTAAAGCACGCAACATGGTTTGGGAGGTATATGATCCCGGATTCAAAGAAAACTTTAAAATGCCGGGAACTCCAATGAAGTTCCACGGCTATCCGGATGAAATCAGAAAAGCTGCGCCTTTAAATGGAGAGGATAACGTAGCAGTTCTGAAAGAGCTTGGATATAGTGACGAAGAAATTAAACAGCTTCGCGAAGAAGGCGTATTTAATTAATTGATAGTGAGTCAAGGGCTTGTCCCTTGACTCATTTTTTATTTCAGCCTTGCTTTATCATATGTGATATAATCAATATGTATGATTATACGTGCTTATGCAAAAGTAAATATCAGTCTCAAGATCGTCGGAAGACGGGATGATGGCTATCACCTTCTCGAATCGCATATGCAGGCTCTGCCGGATTTGTATGACGTTTTGGAAATAGTTGAATCCGATGAAACTAAAATTACATGTTCCGATGAAAGTCTTGACTGCGGGCCTTCAAATCTCGTTTATAAAGCGCTTGATTTGATGGGTAAAAAGGCAAGGGTTCACATCGAAAAGCATATCCCAATAGCCGCAGGTCTTGCCGGAGGCTCCGCAGATGGAGCGGCCGCAATTTACGCCTTTATGGGCGCAAGCGATGAGGCATACGCTCTGGCTGCACAGCTGGGAGCAGACATGCCGTTTAGCCTTATGGCAATTCAGCATCAAGGAAATGTCGCCGCTTTTGCAACAGGTACCGGAACTGAGCTGAGAGAAATCGAGCCAATCCCGGGCAGGATTATCACAAGAACTCCTGCCATCAGCGTGCCCACTCCGGCAGTATATAAGGAATACGACAGGATGCCGATTGATACCGGAGCAAATGATCTTCAGCCGGCGGCGATAAGACTTTTCCCGGAAATTCTAAACGTGATTGACGAGATGGAAAAGCCGCACAAAGAATATGGAAAGCCAATAATGGTGAGACAGTCAGGCAGCGGGCCAACTGTCTTCGCAATATATAAGGAGGAATGAAGCTATGAAAATTGTTGTTTTAAACGGCGCTAAGGTTAATTATGATGGCGCAATCGACTACTCAGTATTAGCAGGTCCAAATGATGAACTCGTTATTTACGATACATGCAAGGACCACGAATATAATGCAATTTCAGAAGGAGCAGAAATCATTATTTCCAAAGAGCTCCCTATGAGCTATGAGGATATCATGGGCCTTCCTGCAAGCGTAAAGATGATTGCCGAAGCAGGTACAGGCTATAACAATATTAATTTAGATGCATGCCACGACAGAGGTATAGCAGTTACCAATGTTCCGGCTTACTCATCAGAAAGAGTAGCACATACTGCTATCATGCTTATGCTCATGCTCTCTTCAACAATGCAGACACAGGTAAGCATGCTTGCAAAGAGCGACCACAGCAATTTCGACAAGCACCTGATGGTTCCTCATGTTGAGATGAACTACAAGACAATGGGCGTTGTTGGCGGCGGAAACATCGGCCAGAACACAATCGCAATTGCAAGAGCAATGAAGATGAACGTACTCGTTTACGATCCGTTCCCAAAGGAAGATTCCGAAGGAGTTCACTACTGCAGTCTTGAAGAGGTTCTTAAGAATGCAGACTATGTATCACTTCACTGCCCACTTAATGACAAGACAAGACATCTCATCAACAAGGATACACTTGCTCTCATGAAGCCGACAGCATTCCTCGTTAATACCGCTCGCGGACCGCTCGTTGACGAAGCTGCTCTTATCGAGGCTCTCAAGGCAAAGAAGATTGCCGGAGCAGGACTTGACGTTCAGGAGGTAGAACCTCTCGCAGCAAGCAGTGAGCTCTTCAAGCTTGATAACGTAGTACTTACCCCACATATGGGTTGGAAGGGCTTCGAATCCAGACAGCGCCTTGTCGGTATACTCAAGGAAGCAGTAGAGGGATACAAGGCCGGACAGAAGGTACATAGAGTAGACTAAGGAATAATAATGAACACTATAATAGCTATTGATAAAACTGGTTCTTATAGACTTTACGCAGCAGTGACCACAGAGATGGTTACTGCTGCTGAAGAAATACACCAAAGCAGTAATTCATCCTTTGGCATGGTGTTAACAGCCGCAGGTCTTATGGGCCTCATGCTGAAGGGACAGAGAGACAAGCTCTCATTAATATTTAAAAACGAAGATAACTCCGGAGAAATCCTTGCCACCGCAAACGCTGATGGACACGTAAAGGGATATATTTCCGAAGATAATATAAATTTAAAGGGCGGAAGTCTGACAGTTATAAAAGACCTTGGTCTTAAGGAGCCTTACATCGGAAAGATCGAGCTCGAAAGCGGAGATATAAGCCGTGACCTTGCGAAGTACTTTGCAGTATCCGAGCAGCAACCATCAGCAGTTGCTCTTGCCCCAAACGGAGGTTTTATCGTTCAGGTTCTTCCTGATGCAAATGATGAGGTCATTTCAAAGCTTGAGGATACACTGTTCATGATGGACAGCATAGCTCTTCTGATAGAGGATGCAAAGGAAGATCCTCGCGAGCTGCTTAAGCTTATATTTAAGGATGACATAGAAATTCTTGATGAAAGAGAAATAAAGTGGCAGTGCGATTGCAGCAAGGATAGAATGGCCGCAGCCTTGGTATCTATTGGCAAGAAGGACCTTGCCGAGATTATTGAGCAGGATGGAAAGGCCGAGCTGAGTTGTCATTTTTGCCGCAGCTCGTATAGTTTTACAAAAGAAGAATTAATGGAGATTTACAAAAATGCCTAAGAAAAGAATAGCCGTACTTTATGGCAGCAAATCAGGAGAGCACGAGGTTTCTCTGGTATCCGCATCAAATGTAATCGACGCAATGGACAGAGAAAAATACGAAATAATCAGAGTGTTTATTTCAAAGGAAATTGAATGGTTCCTTGATCCGAGTGGTGATCAGTCACAGCTCTTCCCTTATAATCCGATGGATTTAAAAAAGGATGCAGATTTTGTTCTCCCTATTCTTCACGGACCAAACGGCGAAGACGGAACCGTACAGGGACTGCTTGAATTATTAAATGTACCATACGGCGGATGCGGAGTAATCGGATGCGCCGCTGCAATGGATAAGATAGTTGCAAAGGACATCTTTGCAAATGTCGGACTTGCTCAGACCCCGTACGTTGCGCTTAGCACTGCGGATTTAAACGATGCAAGCAGGAAGGCCGGTAAGCTTAGACAAATCAAGGAGATGCTAAAGCTACCTTACTTTGTAAAGCCCGCTAACATGGGCTCTTCAGTCGGAATCACCAAGGTTGATGCCTTTGATGATTTGGACGAGGCTCTTGATATCGCCGCTCATTATGACAGCAGAATCGTTGTAGAGCAAGGCGTTAACTGTAAAGAGCTTGAGACAGCAGTTATGGGTAACGACGAGCTCGAGGTTTCCGATGTCGGAGAAATTCTTACCGGAGACGATTTTTATACTTACGATGACAAATATGTAAACGGTGTATCTCAGACAAGAATTCCTGCAGATGTTCCTGCAGAGATTCGCGAGAAAATCAGAGAGATGGCAAAGATTGCATATGCAAGCCTTGGCTGCTGCGGATTTGCAAGATGTGACTTCATGCTCGATAAGGACACAGGCAATATTTTAATCAATGAGATAAATGCCATCCCGGGCTTTACCAACATCAGCATGTTCCCGAAGCTGTTTATGGACAAGGGCTATACCTACAGCGGAATAATAGAAAAGATAATAGAACTCGGATATGAAAGATATAATGCTAAAAATCACAGGTAAAACCTTATCGGCATTCCCGGTAAATCCTGATGATCCAAATAATGAAAACAGTACAATTGAATTTTTGACTCCCGGCAAGTTCAGCAGCAGGGGCGGAATAACCCGCATCAGCTATGATGAAACAGAGCTTAGTGGAATGGATGGTTGTAAGACTCAAATTACCATCTCTGGAGATAAGCTTAAAATGAAACGATCCGGAATAGGGCTTGAGGATACCTGCATGGAATTCGAAAAGGGAAAACGCTTTGAAAGCCAGTACAGAACGCCTTTCGGCGATATCAGCATGGAGCTTCTGACCAACAGTATTTCCTGTGAGGATCCTGAGAAAATTTCAATCGACTACAGCCTTAGTCTAAAGGGAATAGTTGAAAGTCATAATCAATTAGAAATCGAGGTTTTGCAGTAATGAAAAAAGAAAAAAAATTATTAGTCAGAATTATGGCCATTCTTCTTGCGGCCGCAATGATAATTGGCTCTGGCTTCTACCTTGTATATCTCATTGCGGACAACGGCTCCGTCGCATACGGTCTTAGCACCGATGAGGAGGCTTATGAAAAGCTCGATAGACTCAAAGATGTTATTAAAATAATCGATAAATACTATAAGGATGATGTTGATCTCAACAAGCTTGTAGATGCCGCATACAATGGGGTTTTCGATTCGCTCGACAGATGGTCTGTATACTATTCATCTATTGATGAAGAAGCAGCTTTTACTGACAGTCTTGAGAATAAGGAATATTCCGGAGTTGGTCTGACTATTCAGGAACAAAGCGACGGAACGGTAAAAGTACTCACCGTTAATCCAAATGGCGGAGCATTGTCTGCCGGAGTAAAAAAGGGCGATATCATTACCGCCGTTAACGGAAAGTCTGTTGAGGGCAAAAGCTCAAGCGAAGTTGCAGATTTACTTAAAGGTGTTGCGGGAACAAAGGTTAAGATTACCGTATCAAGAAAAACAGGAACTTTTACATTTGAAGTTGAACGCAGAAAGATTCAAGTAACATCTGTTAATTATGAAATGCTTGATGGTGGAATCGGCTATATTCAGATCAGTAATTTCAATGAAGGCGAAGGGGCAGAGTTTAGAGCCGCAGTAGAGTTTGTTGATTCTCAGGGAAGCAACAAGCTTATTATTGACCTTCGTGATAACGCAGGCGGATACACCAATGAAGCAATGGAAAGCCTCTCTGCAATACTCAGACCGAACAAGACTCTTGTAAAGTATATCGCTCAGGGCGAAGAACTTGATAAGGAGCTTTTACTCGGTGATGAGAACCAGAGCCAGGAGGATTACAAGATAGTAGTTCTTGTTAATGAGAATACTGCATCAGCCGCAGAAATCATGGCAATCGCAATTAAGGGTAATGATGCCGGAAAGCTTGTAGGTGTAAACACCTATGGCAAGGGCGTGGCACAGCAGATTATTTCTTTGACAGGCGTCGATTCTATGAAGCTTTCAAGATTCTATTTTGTTGGTCCTAACGGAGAAACAATTGACGGTACAGGAATCAAGCCTGACTATGTTGTTTACAACGGAGCAGAGCTTACAGAAGAATATGTTAAAGCTGCAAGCTCGGGAATTATTCCAATGAACGAAGGCAAAAAGTATCTTACAAAAGGCAGCTACGGACTTAATGTTCTTGCCGCTCAGCAGAGACTCTTCGCCCTCGGTTATGTTGTAAATACCAATAGCATTCTTGATGAAGCTACAATGATAGCTTTAAGTGACGTTCAGAAAAATGCAGGCCTCTTCCCGTACGGCGCACTTGATTTCTCAACCATCAAGGCACTCGATGAGCAGTTTAACGCCTTCCTTTACGGCAGCGGTGATGCCCAGCTTGAAAAGGCAATCGAGCTTCTCAAATAATCAGTAGCGTCTGTGCAAAACGATATTTCTACCCCGAGCTTCGTCCTCGGGGTTTTCTATTTCCCCAAGTCCATCCTCGTAGTCATTTTCGTCTGAATCTACGAAGAAAATTCCCTGCTGCGCCTTGCTTTTCTTATCAAAGCTCGGGTTGCCCGTGTTATCAACTACCCAGAATGTGAAGCTGAATCTGCCAGTGGTTGTGCAGGTGTAGGGGAAGCTCATAGAGCTGCATTCCTTTAATGGGAAGTCCTTTTCATAATCATCGTACTTAGACGATGAAAATCCGAAATCACTAAGTTTAACGACATCGCCTTTCTTGTAATATCTGACAACCGGGCCGGAGTCTTCGGTGGTAATATTATTGTTATCAATCAGATCCTGAGCATTCGTGCTTTCGGTTCTGTCCTTGTAATCCTTATCTCCGGAAAGCAGTTCAAGCGCCAGCCTGTTTGATTTTGCGTCAAAGCCCTCGCTGAATTTATAGATATAGGCCTTAAAGGTCCCCGCGTAAGTATAGCTTAAAACATAGTATTCATTTTTATGTGTTTGATATTCTATGTGTGTATCATAGATACTTTCCTCGACTACAGCAGCGCTGCTTGGGTTCATTGTAAGTATCAAATTATTATACGAAGCCTTCTTTGTATAATAGTTTGTTCCAAGTCCCGTCAGAAGTGTGCCGTCCGAAAGCTGCATTCCAAATATACACCTCGTAAAATCGGCGTTATGTGTTGTGCTGTAGGACGTGGTTTTAATTGTTAGCACTCCGGAATTTAAGTGATATAAATTAAGCTTTGTGCCGGTACCAAGGTTTGAAGAACTTGCCGCAACCGCAATGTAGTTTACCTCCCCATAGCAGTCGTAAATAGGAAAAGCAATAGGCGTCTCGAGGTAGGGAGAGTATCTAAAGGCGCTCGTTCTGCTTATTGTTAGAGTTTGATTTAAAACCGCACCTGTCCTGGTGAACGCCTTCATTTCTGCAGAGGTTTTGGACTGGCTTTCAAAATACATATTTCCGACAGGACTTATCGCGGTCAGATGATCGGTCCCAAGACTTGTGTATAACGAGACAGTATCTATATCGCCGCTTTCAGGGTTTAGACAGCAGGCATAAACAGTGCTGTCAATCTTCACAGGAAAGTAAACTCTGCCGTAAATCAGTCGTGCCGATCCGCCTTCGTTTTGAAAGCAGGTGCAGGCCTCCTGCAAAACGTATTGGCCCGTACTGATAGTGATTTTATATATCCCGTCCTTGCACAGAGAATACAGATAATCGCCGCATGCGATATTGGTATTTCCGAGCTCCAGTGCAACTTTAGTCAATATCTCGCCACTTTCCTTGTCCATGATAATGCTGACATTATCAACGCTGACTATCAGGTATTTATCCTGCAGGTCGCTTGTCACAAGCCCTGTTGAAGCTTCACTCGCCTTATAAAAAACATCCGCAGCGAGAGGAAAAATATCAGGCTCCGCAGAGAGATTCGCTAAATCATATCTGTATATATAAAGAGTTGACCAGAAGGTTTTCGTTCCCACATTCTTTGGAACCAGCTTAAAGAAATACTTGTCATCAATGTTGTGAGCCTGCTCCCAGAAGCTGCTTTGATCAACAGCGCTTCGTTGACCCGTGAGGCTTATCTCACCGATTTTGGAAAGCTCTCCCGCGCTCTCGCTCTTATCAATCGTTACGGGGATTACGCTCAGCTCGACTCCGGCCTCAAGCATATCCGATTTTAGTTTTTCCGCGCCTTCAGCGTCCGAATTAATCAGCAACAGTTCAAAGGTTTTCTGAGCAGTGCTCCCAAGAAGGTAGGGCGCCTTGTTTTGCACGTAAAAGTTTAGACTATAGCTTGCGCTTTTGCGTTCGTCATCCTTTGTAAACTCGTCAAGCGTATCCTGCCAAATGTCAGTCGCGGTTACGCTGATGCTGTACTTTCCGACATTATCAAGGCTAAAGCTTATCTTCTTATTTTCGCCGGAGCTTTCATCCGTATAGACGCCCCCGGGCACGGTCCAGCTTATGCTTACAGGGTCATCGCTTTTGTTGCCGTTAAAGCTCGCCGTAATCTCAGCGGGCCCTTCGCCGTTTCTGTAATAGCTAAGCTTCATATCAATTGAAGCCTGCGGCGCCTGATCCTTCTTAACGACAAAGCTCCTGGATGTTATCAGTTCGTTTCCCCTGCTGTCGATGGCATATATATTATAAGTAAACTCCTCTTCTCCAGAGTTCTTGGTAACAAACTCCAAAACGCAGTTTACGAACTCACCGTTTTCATCAGGCGTCGCAGTAAGAGCCCTGCAGTAGGGTACTATGTTCCCTTTTGAATCTTTAATAGTAACGGACAGTTTTGACAGGTCAATCGGATAGTTTGGATTTTGGGCAATTGACAGATCCAGCTCCTGCCGTTGATATGCCCTTGCCGCAGTTGAAAATGCGGCCGAGTCAAGCGCCGGGCAGGCCTTGATATCCAGGCACAGGCTCGCAGTATAAACGCTGCCGGGCTCGCCGCCCTTTAGCCACTTGCTGCTTAAAACGACAGTGTCAAAGCAAGGCTCGTCATACACGACCTTCATGGAAATAATATTGTCGTTAACCTGGTTTCTGATTTGCGTCAGTCGGTAGGCTCCGGACCAGGATGTCAGGACATAGCCTTCCTTTGCGGCACGGGTCGGATCATACATCAGTCCGCTGTCGCCCATTTCGTAATTACTCTCGTCTTGCAGGGTATAGCTGTGGCCCTCGTAGTAGTTTTTACTTGGGTAGGCTTTGATTAAGAGGCTCTCATCCCAGAGCCTGCCGCCGGTGTAAATTCGTGCGTGTACGCTCTGGCTTGAAATTCCAATAAAAAGAAGAATCAGGGCAGTGATAAGGCATGCCCGACTGGAAAAAGAGTGTTTAGACAGATTCATATGTGTTACCAAAAACACTTAAGACTACCAAAATATTACAGCAAAACAACAAAAAAATCAAGCTATTTTTTCAGTTTGCTGTTCACTAAATTATGACCATGTTGTATAATATTAAAGTTATGTTTCATATAGATAGAAGGTGAGTTTATGCAGATCGGATTTGATTCCCAAAAGTACTTAGAAGAACAAAAAAGCTATATTTTAGAGCGAATCAACAGCCATCAGTGCGACCGACTCTATCTCGAATTCGGTGGAAAGCTTGTTAACGACAAGCATGCCGCAAGAGTGCTTCCGGGCTTTGACCAGGATGCAAAAATCAAGCTTCTTGCAAGCATGAAGGAACACGCCGAAATTATCATCTGCATTTATGCCGGAGACATCCTGACTAATAAGACCCGTCAGGACTACGGTATCACATACGACCTGGAGGTTATGAGATTAATCGACACCTTCAGAAGATACGAACTCGAAATCAATTCCGTTGTAGTAACTCGTTATGAGGATCAGGCCCCTGTAAATCAGTTTATTCAAAAGCTTGAAAGAAGAGGAATCCGCACATATAAGCACTCCTCAACAAAGGGCTATCCTACAGACGTAGACATCATCGTAAGCGATGAAGGCTACGGCGCAAATCCATACATTGAAGTAACAAAGCCTCTCGTGGTTGTTAATGCTCCGGGTCCTAACTCCGGAAAGATGGCAACCTGTCTTTCTCAGCTCTATCACGAGAACAAGAGGGGCATCAACTCCAGATACGCAAAATTTGAAACCTTCCCGATTTGGAATCTTCCGCTCAAGCACCCTGTAAACATTGCTTATGAGGCCGCAACGGTTGATCTCAAGGATGTTAACATGATCGATAACTACCATTTTGATGCATACGGTCAGATGGCAGTAAACTATAACCGCGACCTGGAAACCTTCCCTGTTCTTAAGAGAATCATGGAAAAGATTACAGGGACAGAATGCGAATATAAATCACCTACAGACATGGGTGTTAACAGAGTAGGCTTTTGCATCACCGATGATGAGATTTGCCGCGACGCCGCTTGCAAGGAAATTATCAGAAGATATCTTCTTGCCGCAGTTGATTTCAAGCGCGGACTTATCGACGAGGATGCATGCAAGCGTGCTAAGCTCCTTATGGACGAAGTTGGCATGACAACAGACTGCAGAAAGGTTGTCAAGGCCGCTAATGATTATGCCGCATACAAGAGATCGCTTGATGAGAAAAAGTATCAGAACCTTGTTGCAATGGCAATCGAGCTTAAAAGCGGGCAGATTGTTACAGGCCGTTCATCCAGGAGGATGGTTGCCGGAGCCGCTCTTATTCTGAATGCGATCAAGTCGCTTTGCGGTATTCCTGACGAGGTTGATCTTATCTCCCCGGACGTACTTGAAACACTGCAAAAGCTCAAGACAGATATACTTCACAAGGAAAAGAGCACGCTTAATCTTGAGGAAATCCTCTCAGCTCTCAGCATCTCAGCGTCCATCAATCCTATGGCAAAGCTTGCTGTTACAAAGCTTCCATGCCTCAGCGGATGCCAGGCTCACTGTACCGCTATTCTTTCTGATAGCGATACACAGATTTTCCATGACCTTGGAATTGATGCAAGCTGCGAGCCGGAGTTCAGCTCAAACAACTTATATTTAGGATAGACTATGTATAGCCACGGGTTGTCCGTGGCTTATTTAAAACTATTAGGAGGTAATTATGTCAGTACTTCTTACAGGTGGCGCAGGCTATATAGGATCACATACCGCAGTTGAAATGATCAATGCGGGAAAAGAAATAGTCATTGTAGATAATTTATATAACAGCGAAGCAAAGGTTATAGATTTAATCGAGCAGATTACAGGCGTTCGTCCAAAGTTTTATAAAGAGGACTGCTGTGATAAGAAGGCTCTGGAGAAAATCTTCAGCGAGAATGAAATTGATACCGTAATTCATTTTGCGGGCTATAAGGCTGTCGGTGAATCTGTCGAAAAGCCTGCCGAGTATTATCGCAATAACATTGACTCAGCTCTTTGCGTAATCGAAGTAATGAAGGAATTCGGATGCAAATCCATAGTCTTCAGCTCTTCTGCAACAGTATATGGCAGCGATGCGACAGTTCCGTATAAGGAAGACATGCCAACCGGAGGATGCACAAATCCATATGGCTGGACTAAATATATGATTGAACAGATTCTTCGCGACCAGGCAAAGGCTGATAAAGAGCTTTCCGTAGTTCTTCTCAGATATTTCAATCCGGTCGGAGCGCATGAAAGCGGACTTATCGGTGAAAATCCAAAGGGCATCCCCAACAACCTCATGCCATATATAGCTCAGGTTGCTGCCGGAATAAGAGATCACCTCAATGTATTCGGAAACGACTATGATACTCCGGACGGTACAGGCGTCAGAGACTTTATCCATGTAGTAGACCTTGCAAAGGGACATGTGCTGGCAGTTGATTATGCAAAGAATCACAAGGGCTGCGAAGCTATTAACCTTGGTACAGGAAACGGCTACAGCGTGCTTCAGCTTATGCGTGCATTTGAGGATGTAAACGGAATAAAGATTCCGTATGAATTTACCCCAAGAAGAGCAGGGGATCTCGGAAGCTGTTATGCAGATGCATCCAAGGCGAAGGAGCTTCTTAATTGGAAGGCCGGGCTGGGAATAAACGAAATGTGTAGGGATTCCTGGGGATATCAAAAGAACAAGAAGTAAAACAACAAATGACCATCTCATACGGTGGTCATTTTGCATTTCTATTCAAAAACAATCTCGTTTATGGTATAATAGGTCGGTTACACTACATTAAGGATGAAAAAATGTTTAAAAGATTAGATTTTATACTCCAAAAGTACGAAGAATTAAGCCTTCTTGTTGCCGATCCTGAAGTTATTTCAAATCAGGACAAATGGCGCAAGCATATGAAGGAATTAGGCGACATGGAGCCTATCGTAAATGCTTACAAGGAGTACAAGAAAACAGAAGATGACTTAGCCGGAGCAAAGGAAATGCTTGGTGAAAGCGATGAAGAAATGCGCGAGATGGCTAAGATGGAAATTTCCGAATGTGAAGAAAGACTTGAGCAGCTTACACAAGAGCTCAAGATTTTGTTATTGCCTAAAGACCCTAACGATGAGAAGAACGTATATCTCGAGCTTCGTGCAGGTACAGGCGGTGAAGAAGCAGCCCTCTTTGCGGGCGACCTTCTCAGAATGTATTCAAGATATGCAGAGCGCCACGGCTACAAGGTTGAGCTTACCGACGTAAACGATACAGGAATCGGCGGCTACAAGCAGGCTGTAGTACGTATCGTTGGAAGAGGCGCATACAGCAGATTAAAATATGAATCCGGCGTGCACAGAGTGCAGCGTGTTCCGGAGACTGAAAGCTCCGGCCGTATCCACACATCAGCGGCAACCGTTGCTATCATGCCTGAGGTTGAAGACGTTGAGGTTGATCTCAAATGGGATGACATCAGAGTTGATACATACAGAGCATCAGGCCACGGCGGACAGTACATCAACATGACAGACTCAGCTGTCAGACTTACTCACCTTCCGACAGGCGTTGTTGTTCAGTGCCAGGATGAAAAGTCGCAGCTTAAAAATAAGGAAAAGGCTTTCGCAGAGCTCAAGTCAAGACTCTATGCCTTCTTCCAGCAGCAACAGCATGATGAACAGTCAGAGCTTCGTAAGGGCCAGGTAGGCTCCGGCGACAGATCTGAAAGAATCAGAACCTATAACTTCCCTCAGGGCAGAGTTACAGATCACAGAATTAACCTTACAATTTACAAGCTTGATCAGTTTATGGATGGCGATATGGATGATGTCATCGATGGTCTTATCACCGCTGAGCAGGCAGAAAAGATGAAGAACTTCTAGTGAACACAATATATCTTACAAGTTCAGATGAGGATATAAAAAAGGCGGCGGAGATTATTAAGGCCGGAGGTCTTGTGGCGTTTCCTACAGAAACGGTGTACGGCCTTGGCGGCAATGCTCTGAATCCATCAGCATCAAAAAAGATATATGAGGCCAAGGGAAGACCAAGCGATAATCCGTTAATTGCTCATATCTCAAAGACTGAGGAATTAATTTCGCTGGTTACGGACTTTCCGGAAAACGCAAGAAAGCTTGCGACCGCCATTTGGCCGGGTCCTATGACTATGGTACTTCACAAAAAGGATATAGTGCCAAACGAGACTACAGGCGGACTTAACACGGTGGCAATAAGGTGTCCTGCAAACGAAACTGCAAGGCGGCTTATTGAACTATCGGGCGTACCTATTGCGGCGCCAAGCGCTAATACTTCGGGTCGCCCGAGCCCAACCCGTTGGCAGCATGTTGCCAATGACCTGGATGGGAAGATAGATGCAATAATCATGGGAGAGCCTTGCATCGGTGGTATTGAAAGCACCATCGTTGACATGACAGAGGAGCTTCCGATGATACTAAGACCTGGACTTATCACTCCGGAGCGCGTCAGCGAGGTGCTGGGGCTTGACTGTGATTACGATCCGGCAATTAAGGGCCCTGCGAGCCCTGATATGATTCCGAAGGCTCCGGGCATGAAATACAAGCACTATGCTCCAAAGGCTCAGATGAAGCTGTTCGCAGGCGACAGAGAAAAAGCTCTGGACGTGATGCGCAAAGAGCAGGCAGAGCTCGAGGCAAAGGGCTTTAATGTAGTCAGCATCGCATATGAAAGCGGCGATGATGCGGCAAGGAATCTTTTTGGAGATTTGAGAGCGGCAGACGCACACGGCGAAGATTACATTTTATGTTATGCACTGTCTTTAGAAGAATCAATTAATTATTCGGTAATGAACCGCATGCTAAAATCTGCGGGATACAATATAGTTGAGGTGTAATATGAAAATTGCTCTTGGTTGTGACCATGGTGGTTACGAGCTTAAAAATGAACTTATCAAGCATCTGCAGGGCAGAGGAATTGAAACAGAGGACCTCGGGTGCTACAGCACTGAATCAGTAGACTACCCTGTATACGGCAAGGCAGTTGCAGAGGCTGTTGTTTCGGGCAAGGCTGACCTTGGAATCGTTTGCTGCGGAACAGGCATTGGAATCTCAATTGCCGCAAATAAGGTTAAAGGCATCAGATGTGCACTTCCATACAATGAATTCACTGCGCAGATGTGCAAGCAGCATAACAACGCAAACATGATTTCATTCGGGGGCAGAACAATCAGTGCAGACCTCGCCATCAAGCTTACTGATATTTGGCTTGATACAGAGTACGAAGGCGGACGCCATCAGCGTCGCGTTGACATGTTAAACGCTTAATTTAGAAATATTAAAATACAAACTCGCGAGGATCGCGGAAAGGCAAAAGAAATGGGAAAAATTTACGTATTTGATCATCCACTTATTCAGCACAAAGTAACTCTTATGAGAAAGGTTGAAACAAAGGCTAAGGATTTCAGAGCTCTGGTTAGAGAGATTGCATCTCTTATGACATATGAAGCAATGAGAGATCTTCCTATGGTTGATGTTGAAATCGAGACACCGATGGAAAAGACAGTTCAGAAGAAGCTTGAAGGTGCAGATATGGCAGTAGTTCCTATTCTTCGTGCAGGACTCGGAATGGTTGAGGGCGTTCTCGACATGGTTCCTCAAGCAAAGATTGGACACATTGGTCTTTACAGAGATCCTGAAACACATAAGCCGGTTGAATACTATTGCAAGCTGCCTGTTGATCTTGAAAAGAGAAGAATCTTTGTAGTAGATCCTATGCTCGCAACAGGTGGAAGCGCAAGCGATGCTATCACCTTCATCAAGGAACGTGGCGGAAAGAACATCAAGTTCATGTGCCTTATTGCTGCTCCGGAAGGAATCGAAGCACTCCAGGCTGCACATCCTGATGTAGACATTTATATCGCTGCAAAGGATAGACAGCTTAACGAGAATAAATATATCCTCCCTGGTCTTGGCGATGCAGGCGACAGACTCTTCGGAACAAAGTAATTGATCGGAAAATAATATGTTTAAGATTCCAGATAACGTAAGTAAATATGATAATGTCTATGATGTTCTCAAGGAACGTGGCTTCATCGAGCAGACAACTGACGATGAAGGCATCAGAGAGCTTCTCGGACGTGAAAAGGTAAAGTTTTATATCGGCTTTGATGCAACCGCAGATTGTCTTCATGTAGGACACTTTATGCAGGTCATCATCATGATGTACATGCAGAAGTACGGCCATACTCCGGTAGTACTTATCGGCGGCGGCACAACAATGATCGGCGATCCATCCGGCAGAACAGACATGCGCCAGATGATGACTCCGGAGCAAATCAATGAGAACTGCAAGGAATTTAAAAAGCTCTTTGATCAGTTCCTCGAATTTGATGAAGAATGGAAGCACATCCCTGGTCAGGGCGTTCTTGGTAAGGGTGGCGAGAATAAGAAGCCGGAGCCGGGTAAGGCTGTTTGTGTAAACAACGCAGACTGGCTTCTCGATGTTAACTATCTCGAATTCATGAGAGACATAGGTTCTAAGTTCTCTGTTAACGATATGCTTCGTGCAGAATGCTTCAAGCAGAGAATGGAAAAGGGACTTTCCTTCCTTGAATTCAACTATATGCTTCTTCAGTCCTATGACTTCTACTGTCTTGCCAGAGATATCGATTGCAAGATCGAATTCGGCGGCAACGATCAGTGGTCTAATATCTTAGGCGGAAGAGATCTTGCAAGAAGAATTATCGGAAAGGATTCCTACTACGGAATGACCTTCGCTCTTCTTACAAACTCCGAAGGCAAGAAGATGGGCAAGACTCAAAAGGGTGCGCTCTGGCTTAGAGCTGATAAGTGCAGTCCATATGATTTCTACCAGTATTGGAGAAATGTTGAGGATGCTGATGTTGAGAAGTGTCTCAGAATGCTGACCTTCCTTCCTATGGATGAGGTTAAGAGGCTTGCATCCCTTGAGGGCGCAGAAATCAACCACGCAAAGGAGGTTCTCGCATACGAGGTTACAAGACTCGTTCATGGCGATGAAGAGGCTGAAAAGGCTCAGCAGGCAGCACGTGCGGCATTTGGCGGCGGCGGAGATATGACAAATATCCCAAGCACAAAGATGGATGCGGCAAAATTTGATGGCGAAGGCTACGGCATCGTAAATCTCATTAAGGAATGCGGACTTGTTGCATCCAATGGTGAAGGATTCAGAACCATTCAGCAGGGTGGCCTTACTCTCAATGACGAGAAGGTTACAGACACAAAGAGAATGGTTACAAAAGATGATTTTAAAGACGGAAGTCTTATTCTCAAGAAGGGCAAGAAGACTTTCCACAGAGTTGATATTTAGTTTATAGAAGGAGTTACAAAATGGGCCTGTTCGGAAAAAAAGAAGCCGTTACCCCTCAAGCTGATACCAGCCAGTCAAGTTTTTCTGGTAATAACGGAACCATTATTGCCGAAGGAATGACTTTCGAAGGAGAGTTTTTCACCGAAGAGCAAATGGACATTAGGGGCAATGTTAAGGGTAAGATTAATTCCACTGTTGATACTCACATTGCAAAGACGGGGGTGCACGAAGGAATTATGAATGTAAAATCCCTTCACCTTGATGGCAAGGTTAATTCTGAGGTCGTATGCGCTGATGTAGCGGCGCTTGGACCATGTGCAGAATTTCGTGGATCACTTTCAACTAAATTCTTCGAGGCAGAGCATGGCAGTGACTTTGAGGGTTCACTTACTCTCAGATCACCTATGAATGTCAGCCCGCACAACAACAGCTTTAATACAAAACCGGAGTAGAATTTGCTTGTATATCGAACCGGTTTGCGTACTTTGTGCGCAAGCATGAATTAGGCTGTCCTATATAATTGAAAAATATCTTGACATAAGCGTGCAGAGTTAGTAAAATAATTCTGCACGTTTTTGTGCGCAAGTAAACAAAAGGTGAAAGGGCAAGCCCCGGAAACCGAGCTTATCGAAGCGGTGCTGAAAATTTTGAATCGAAGCGGACATTGGAAAATGGAGGCTCCGGCATCAAAGGAGTAGGCGTCGAACAGCTTGACGGTTAGCAGCCGCGCAAGCCAGTAGGCATAGGAGGTAAAACATGTCTAGTTACATTGCTAAGCCTTCTGAAATTGAAAGAAAATGGTACATTCTTGATGCAGAAGGAAAGACACTTGGTCGTCTCTGCTCAGAAGCAGCTTCAATTCTCAGAGGAAAGAAAAAGCCAATCTTCACACCTTATATCGACACAGGCGATTATGTAATCGTAATCAACTGCGAAAAGGTAAAGGTAACAGGTAAGAAGGGTGAAGAAAAGATTTATCAGCACTATTCTGGTTACCCAGGTGGAATGAGAGAAACAACATTCAACGAAATGATCGTTAGAAATCCTGAAGAAGTTATCCGCCACGCAGT
>DCHA01000038.1:36690-37139 GCA_002315535.1 Firmicutes bacterium UBA1764
AGGGACCTCTCGGTCGTCAGATGTACAAGAAGCTTAAGGTTTATGTTGGTGCAGATCACAAGCACGAAGCACAGAAGCCTGAAGTATGGAATTTCTAGGGAGGTAAATGATGGCTAAATTACAGTATGCTGCTACAGGCAGAAGAAAGTCCTCAATTGCCAGAGTAAGATTAATCCCTGGTAAAGGCGAAGTTACAATCAATGGAAAGAGCCTTGACGAATATTTCGGCGGACTCGATCTTTTAAAGCAGGAAGTTAAGAGACCTCTCGTTCTCGTAGGCGCAGAAGGCAAGTTCGACGTTGTTGCTCGTGTTCAGGGTGGCGGCACAACAGGCCAGAGCGGTGCTCTCAGACACGGTATCTCCAGAGCTCTCTGCGTTGCAGATCCTGAAAACAGACCTGCACTCAAGGCAGCTGGTTACATGACAAGAGACCCACGTATGAAGGAAA
>DCHA01000059.1 GCA_002315535.1 Firmicutes bacterium UBA1764
ATTCCGATTCCGAGGCCTCCTGTTGGCGGCATGCCGTATTCCAGAGCGTTTACAAAGTCATAGTCAACCTGGCACTTTGCTTCAGGCTCGATAGCCTTGCGCTCTGCAACCTGACGCTCGAATCTGCCCTTCTGATCAACAGGATCGTTAAGCTCAGAGTAAGCATTACCGAATTCTGTTCCGTTAATGAAGAACTCGAATCTTTCTGTGAAGTCAGGCTTGTTCGGGCAACGCTTTGTCAGCGGTGAAATTTCAACCGGATATTCATAAATGAATGTAGGCTGAATCAGCTTGTCCTCTACGAATACATCGAAGAACTCCGGAAGCAGTGATCCCTTTGTAACCTCGCCTTCAGGCATTGGTACATCGTGCTTCTTTGCAAGCTCAATAGCCTCTTCTGTTGTCTTGATTTCATCAAAGTCGATGCCGGAGTATTTCTTAACTGCCTCTGTCATACTCATTCTTGTCCAGTTATCAAGATCAATTGGTGTTCCCTGATAGCTGATCTGACGAGTACCGCAAACCTTGTCTGCAAGGCGCTTGAAGAGCTCTTCTGTGAGATCCATCATTCCATGGAAGTCTGTATATGCCTGATAGAGCTCGATTGATGTAAACTCCGGATTATGCTTTGGATCCATACCCTCGTTTCTGAAGATACGACCGATTTCATATACTCTGTCAATTCCGCCGACAATAAGTCTCTTGAGGTACAGCTCTGTTTCGATACGAAGAACCATGTCCATATCAAGAGTATTGTGGTGGGTTGTAAATGGTCTTGCGGATGCACCGATTTCAAACGGGGTAAGAATAGGAGTCTCAACCTCGAGATATCCCTTTTCATCGAGATAGCTTCTGATCTCATTTAAAATCTGCGAACGCTTTTTGAATGTATTCTTTACATCAGGGTTCATGATGAGGTCAACATAGCGCTGACGATATCTGAGCTCTGTGTCTGTAAGTCCGTGGAACTTTTCAGGAAGAGGACGAAGTGACTTTGAAAGAAGAACCAGCTTGCTTGCGCGAACTGAAAGCTCTCCCGTCTTTGTTCTGAACACATCGCCTGTAACACCGATGATGTCACCGATGTCGAGCTTCTTAAATGCAGCGTATTCCTCTTCACCCAAATTATCGCGTGTAAGATAAAGCTGAATGTCGCCTCTGTCATCGCGAAGGCCTGCAAAGCTTGCCTTGCCCATGACTCTTTTTGACATCATACGTCCTGCGATATTTACAACCTTGTCCGCATATTCCTCCGGAGCAAGGCCACTAAATTCTTCTTTTAAATCAGCAGAGTAAGCATCCTGATCGAATTTGGTAATTGCAAAAGGATTCTTACCTTCCTGCTGAAGGCCCTCGAGCTTTCCCTTTCTGATAAGGAATTGCTCGCTTTCATTAATTACTTTCTCGTCAGCCATTACTTAATAATCTCCATAATCTTGTAAACGAGCATGCCTGCTTCTGTTTCGATTTCAACGATGTCGCCCTTTGCGTGGCCAAGAAGTCCCTTACCAACAGGGGATTCATTGGAAATCTTTCCACTGAATGGGTCAGCATCAGTAATACCAACGATGGTGTACTTGAACTGCTTTCCTGTCTTCTGGTCTTTAATACGAACTGTAAGACCAAGGTTAACATGTTCGCCTGTTACTTCATCTTCGGAAACGATCTTTGCATTGCGCATCATGTTTTCGAGCTTTGCAATTCTCTCTTCGAGTTCTGCCTGCTCGTTCTTTGCTGCGTCGTATTCAGCGTTTTCGGAAAGGTCTCCGTAGGATTTAGCTTCCTTTAAGTGCTGTGATACTTCTTCACGTCTAACGGAAACTAAGTATTCGTGTTCTGCAACGACTTTGTCGTAGCCCTCTTGGGTAAGTAAGATTTCTTCGCTCATTTTATATCTCCTTTATAAGTGTTAACAATTCTTCAAGTGTTTCGCATTGATTAATTCTTGCACGCACACTCGCCGCGCCTTTAATACCTTTTATATAAAATCCCGCATGGGATCTCATTTGCCTTATTCCGACATATTCGCCCTTGTCGGCGACCAACATGCTCGCATGCCTGATCAGCACTGATTTTATTTCGTCCCACTCAGGCTTATCGCCGCTGAATATCCACGGATTCCCCATGGCTCCTCTGGCAATCAGTACCGCATCAACGCCGCTTTCATCCATCATTCTGACAGCATCCTCATGGCTGAATATATCGCCGTTTCCGATTACCGGAATACTGAGTGCCTGCTTGACCTTTTTAATCACGCTCCAGTCTGCCTTGCCGGAGTAATACTGCTCTCTGGTTCTTCCATGAACGCTAAGCGCCGAGGCTCCGGAGTCTTCGATCATCTTGGCAAAATCGACCGCATTTGAGCTGTCCGTAAAGCCTACACGCATTTTTACGGTAATGGGCTTTTTCGTTGCGGATACGCAAGCTTTTACGCACTGAGAGGCAAGCTTTGGATTATTCAGAAGCGCACTGCCCTCAAAGTTTTTTACAACCTTAGGAACAGGACATCCCATGTTAATGTCTATACATGCATTAGGTCTATCCTCAAGAGTCTGTACTGCTTCTTTGAAAAGCTCTGGCTCATGACCAAATAGCTGAATGCCAACTGGCCCCTCTAAATCCTTATCAATCCTTAGCAGATCTTCTGTATTTTCATTTTTGAAGTGGAGCCCTTTTGCACTTACCATCTCAGTAAAGCTGAGACCACAGCCATGCTGCCTGCATATCTGCCTAAAGCTTTTATCAGTAAAGCCTGCAAGGGGCGCCAAGATAAATGGATTATCCCAAATCACAGATTTCTTGCCTCTTTCTGAATTCTTGAAACAGCAAGCGCTGTCATAAGTCCAGGTATGATGGTGTTACCTGTTATATCAACGCCGAGAATGTCTCTGATACGTTTGATTCTATACTGGACAGTATTTACATGGACCTTCATTATCTTCGCTGTCTTTGCGGCGTTCATACCACTATCGAGCATAAAGCATTCCAGTGTTTCCATGAGCTGCTTGCTCTTTGAATCCTTAGTCTCGAGCTTCAGCCCGGAAATCAAATCCTGATAGTATTTCTTAACGCTGCCGCCATTTAGGCAGATGTTAATGCAATTGTTTGCAAGCGCAAGCTCGTATTTTGAAAATGAATGCTTGTATGGGAAGATCAGCTGCACAAAGGCTTCGGTCTCATTGATAAGCTTAAATGCTGCACACAGATCCTCAACGTTCTTTGTTCCGATAACGTGGAAGGTCTTTGGGGCACCGGCCTCTTCGGAAAGATCCTTTGCCAGAGCCTTCCATTCAGGCTCACCGAAATCAGAAGAACCTGAGCTCTTAAGAATAATTCCGGCAACCTCTCTTGTTTCAATTACCCTCAGAGTCTTTAAACTGTATTTATCCTCCTGCGCAGAGATAAGCTTTAAAGCTTCATCTCTCTTTACATTTGGAACAAAGTAGACTCCGACAAGATCGTCATTGCATAAGCCAAGCTCATCCATAAGACTCGATGCAAGCTGGATTGTGCCTCTGCGAATTGCTCTGATAAATTCAGCGGTCACATCTCTTTCAGGGAGGTAGTTCCACATTCCCATCGCAAGCTCAATAATTTCGGCAAGCTTTACGATTTCTTCCTGGCTGTAACAATCATCGTTATCAACCAGCATAAGATAGTATTTCTTTTCCTTAATGTTTACCGGTCCCCAGTAGGTTACAATGCCTTGGCAAAGCAGCTTTGTGTTTTCTGTCGAATGCTGAATATCTGTTTCGATACCCATTCTGGCAGCTTCTTCAAGACTGACTCCGTGCCTTGTTTCAACAGAGAACACCGGATTAAAATCATCAGAAAAAATAACCATCTGAAAATTGCATGCCAGAGCGCACTCTCTTGCTGCCATTGGAAAGCTCGAATACTTTTCAAAATTCAGCAGGTGATAAATACTATCTAATAATAATTGATTTGTAAAATCAGCCATTACTCTTCCTTGCCCTCTTCTACATTTTCTTCTGCAGGCGTTTCTGCCAGAGTGCTGTCTTCAAGGATCTCTTCCGAAGCACTTTCCTCCGGAGCCTTCTCAGGCTTATTAACGTCGCTTAAATCCTTGATTACGAGATTGCCATTCTTATCGAATACTGCAACTCTCTTTCCCTGCATGAGATTCTTCTTAATCTCATCCTCTTTATCCTTCTTTTCAGCGGCCTTGCGTGCAGCCTCAGCCTCGTCAGCGGCCTTTTGTGCTGCATCCTTAGCATCTCTGTCAGACTTGAGATTTTCTGCTGTATTTGTATTTGCGTAAAGAGCTTCGAACTGTTCAGCATCAAGAGTTTCCATTTCAAGAAGTCCGTTTGTAACGCGCTCCATCTCCTCTCTGTGCTCTTCAAGAATGCTCTTTGTTCTTGCATACGCTTCATCTAAGATGCGGCGTACTTCCTTATCAATCTTGCTTGCAAGCTCTTCTGAGTAATTCTGCTTGGATGTAAAGTCACGTCCTAGGAATATCTCATCTGAGTCTGAATAATTGATAGGACCGACAGCCTCTGTCATACCATATTTTACGACCATATCATGCGCAATCTTAGTTGCACGCTCAAGGTCGTTGCTTGCGCCTGTCGAAATATCGCCAAGGAAGATTTCTTCTGCAACACGTCCGCCGAGAAGATGTGCAAGATCATTGAGCATATCGCCCTTTGTATCGTAGTACTTATCCTCTTCAGGAAGTGAGAGCGTAAATCCGCCTGCCATACCACGAGGCATAATTGTAACCTGGTGAACAGGATCGCAGCCCGGAATGCTTCTCATTACGATTGCGTGTCCTGATTCGTGATATGCGGTGAGCTTTCTTTCCTTTTCGCTCATTACGCGGCTTGTCTTCTTTGGACCTGCGATTACTCTGGTAATAGCCTCTTCCAAATCTGCCATATGTATTTCTGAGCCGTTTCTTCTTGCAGTAAGAAGAGCAGCCTCATTCATCATGTTTTCAATATCAGCAGGTGTGAAGCCCGGAGTTCTTCTTGCGAGAACTGCGAGGTTAACATCTTCACCAAGTGGTTTATTCTTTGAGTGTACCTTGAATACTGCTTCTCTGCCCTTAACATCAGGAACCCCGATGGTAACCTGTCTGTCGAAACGACCCGGTCTTAAGATAGCAGGGTCAAGTACGTCAGGTCTGTTTGTTGCGGCAAGAACAATGATTCCCTCATTGAGTTCGAAGCCGTCCATTTCAACAAGCAGCTGATTAAGTGTCTGTTCTCTTTCGTCGTTTCCGCCACCGATGCCTGCACCTCTTCTGCGGCCTACTGCATCGATTTCATCAATGAATACAATACATGGAGCATCCTTCTTTGCATCTGCAAAGAGGTCTCTTACACGGCTTGCACCAACGCCGACGAACATTTCTACGAAGTCAGAACCTGAAATCGAGAAGAATGGAACTCCGGCTTCACCGGCAACAGCCTTTGAAAGATATGTCTTTCCTGTTCCCGGAGGGCCTACGAGAAGAACGCCCTTTGGAATTCTTGCACCAAGCTCTGTGTATTTCTGAGGAGACTTGAGGAAATCTACGATTTCTGAAAGCTCCTGCTTTTCTTCTTCACAGCCGGCAACATCTGCGAATGTTACCTTGCTCTTTGTTTCCTTGCGAGCCTTGTTCTTTCCAAAGCTCATTACGCCTTTGCCTCCGCCGCCCATCATATTCTTGTACAGGAAAATGAGCATTAGGAACATAATGATAGTTGGAATCCAGCTGAGGAAGCCTGCCCATGTTGACGGTTTTACTGCAAGCACCGTGAGGTCGTTATTTGCAGCCATAGGTACGATATAGTTTTCAGAAATCGAAAGCATATCGTAATCTGTTGGAGCATATGTAATATAGCTTGTTCCGTCCTTTAATTTTCCCTGATAGCAGCGCGAGCCTTCTAATACCTTTACGCTTTCAACCTTGCCGTTTTGAAGATCTGAAACGAATTCAGAAAATTCCAAATTGGTAACGCTTCCTGCAAGATTTTTAGTAAAGCTCTGAAGTGCAAAAGCGATGATGAATGCTACCGCAAGTATGATAATGTAGTATATTGGACCTCTTGGTCCGCCTTTCTTATTCAATCCCTTATTCCTCCTCTATTTTGGTTACAAGGACGAAGTCTGTATCGTCATCGACCTTGCATAGATCTGAAATGGTGTATCCCTTTACCCAAAGCACTGTGTGATCACAGCAGAGAAGCTTTATGCTGTCTCTTTCTTCCCTTGGTATTTTTGCATCAGTCATATAGTCCTGAAGCTTTTTTGTTCCCGGACCGCCCAGTGGGCGAATTTTATCTCCGGGCCTGCGAGTTCTAACATAGATATCGCAGTCACGCGCAAGAAGCTTGAGTGCGTCCAACGCGCAGCAGTTTTTATTTAAAGTCTTTAGCGGAGGCAGCTCCTCAATTGGGAACACTCTGCATGAAACCTTTAAAACCTTTTCTTTGTCATCATTTGAATCACCCGTTGATTCAGGGCTCTTAAAGCTCAGCTTGTCATACGAGATGATTGCCTTATAGCCCTTGGGGAATTCAATGGTGGCATTACTTCTGTTCTCGATTGCACCAAGCAACGCATTCATATGAACAGCAGAAATATCTGTCTTAAGTCCGCATCTTGCGAACATCATTTTAATTACTCTCTTTGCAACAGCCGGATCCATTTCCGCAAGCTGCTTAAGCGGCATGCTGTTAAAATCATCAGTTGACTTATGCTCGCCCTTAACGATAATCTCCGGCATAGAGCGCTTTGCTATCGAGTTTAGATATGCATCGTCTTCTCTTGCGGCATCGGCAAGTCTTATAAGTCCCTCCTTGAGATTTGGGTTAAATTCTTTTTCAAGCAGAGGTATGAGCTCAAGGCGCACCTTGTTTCTTGTGTACTCAGGGACACTGTTTGTCGAATCAATGCAGGGATTCAGATTGTTTTCACTGCAGTATTCTTCAATGTCAACTCTGGCAACATCAAGAAGAGGTCTTATTACGCCGTCCGCTCTTTCGTACTCCATTGCGCCAAGTCCGTGAACTCCGGTGCCACGCAGTATTCTCATCAGAACCGTCTCAGCCTGGTCATCCTTGTTATGTGCAAGAACAACTCTTACTCTGGAATCAGGAAATTCCTTTTTGAGATCGGTGCTTTTATCCCTAAGAGCCTTCTGGCGGATACGCCTTCCGGCGTCCTCCTCACTGATTCCATCACGCTTTGCTATTTCAGGAATATTTGCGATCTTTACGGTCAGCTTGATATTTCTGTCCTTGCAATTCTGAACGCAGCAAAACATATCTCTGTCAGCCTCTGCTCCGCGTATCTGATGATTAACATGAAGAGCATATAGAGAAAAGCTTAACTCTGACTGAAGCTTGTTTAATATATCGAGCAAGCAAAGAGAATCCGGGCCTCCGGAAAGACCCAATAACAGTATGTCTCCGCTTTGGATTAGCTTATGTTCTTTAATTGTTTCTAATACAATAGAATCTGCACGCATTGTTATATGTGGCTTCGGCCGTTTCTTCCAAACTGATGTTTTTTATTTCTGCTATTTTCGCTGCTGTATATTTTACGTTTGCCGGAGTGTTGCTGTGCCCACGGTGTGGCTCCGGCGTCAGATAGGGGCTATCCGTCTCTACAAGAAGTCTTTCAAGCGGAGTACTTGATACCACCTCTATCGTCTTTCTGTTGTTTTTATATGTGACCGGACCGGCGATGGAAATCCATGCGCCAAGCTTTATATACTGCCTTGCGAGTTCTTCGCTTCCGGAGAAGCAATGCATAAGAACAGGAATGTTATCAAAGCTTTTCATGTCCTTAAGGATATCCATCGTCTCCTGATCTGCATCACGACTGTGAATACAAATCGGAAGCTCAAGCTTTTTTGCAAGCTCTATCTGCTCTGCAAAGCAGCGGCGCTGAACATCTCTTTCGGGGTTTTCTTCCCAGTGATAGTCCAGACCTATTTCGCCAATTGCCATGATCTTTTCATTTTCCCTGGCGAGCTTTTCTATCTTGTCAATTGTGTCATCAAGCTCATTTGCGAACTCCGGATGAATTCCTACGGTTCCGTAAACCCAGTCAAAAGCCTTTGTCCACGCGACCGATTCAATCGAGCTTTTAAGGTCGCATCCGATATTCATTACCAGCTTTGTCTCGCTCTCCTGAATGACCGGAATCATTCCTTCTTCTAAATGACAGTGTGAGTCAAAGAATTTCATTAACCGACCTCGATGCCGTTGTCAGCTTTAGTCTCAACAAACTTGTAGCTGTGGTCTTCACCGCAAGCATAAAGCAGCATTCCGTTTGACTCGAGTCCTCTGAGCATTCTCGGCTTGAGATTAACTACTGCAACAACCTTCTGTCCTATGCATTCTTCAGGCTTGAAGCTTCCTGCAACGCCGCTGATAATCTGGCGCTGCTCTCCGCCAAAGTCTACCTGGAATACCAAGAGCTTGTCTGCCTTTGGATGCTTTTCTGCCTTGATGATTGTGCCGGTCTTAAGATCGATCTTTTCGAAGTCATCAAACTCGATAAGCTCCTTTGTGCATACAGGCTTTACAGGTGCGGCCTTAAGAGCCTCGAGTTCTTCAAGCTCTTTTGCAATGTCCAGTCTTGGGAAAATTGCTTCACCCTTCTTAACTGTTGCTCCGACCATCTTATCAAACAGCTTTGCATCTTCCCAGTTTACATCACCCTCTGCGCCAATCTGCTTTCTGATTTCTGCGCTTGTATGATGCATGAACGGATAGATAAGCACGCTGACAATGCGAAGAGCCTCAGCAAGATTATGCATTACAGTATCAAGGCGTCCCTTGAGGGCCTCATCCTTTGCGAGTACCCAAGGAGCGGTTTCGTCGATGTATTTATTTGTGCGTCTGATTACTGCCCAGATTTCTTCGAGAGCAAGGTTAAATGCGAACTTGTCCATGTGCTTTGAAACACGTTCATAGCATGTGACTGCCATTTCCTTGAGCTCTGCATCCGGACCTTCGTCAGCTCCGGCAGCAGGAACTACGCCGCCGCAATACTTTTCAATCATGGATACTGTTCTTGAAACAAGATTACCAAGATCGTTTGCGAGATCGAAGTTCATTCTGTTAAGCATTACTTCGTTTGTGAAAGCTCCGTCCTGACCAAATGTATATTCACGAAGCAGGAAGTACTTAAGAGCATCAACGCCGTATCTGTCGATAAGAACAACAGGGTCAACAACATTGCCCTTTGATTTACTCATCTTGCCTCCGTCGATTAAGAGCCAGCCATGTCCGAGAACGTGCTTTGGAAGTGGTTCTTCAATTGACATGAGCATTGCAGGCCAAATGATTGAATGGAATCTTACGATTTCCTTTCCGACAAGGTGATAATCTGCCGGCCAATACTTCTTGTAATTTTCTGATGAGATTCCGTCGTCAACCTCAGGATAGCCCAGAGCTGTCATATAGTTTGAAAGTGCATCAAGCCATACGTACATAACGTGCTTCTCATCAATTGGAACTGGAATGCCCCAGTCAAATGAGCTTCTTGAAATACAAAGATCCTCGAGCCCCTGGTCTATGAAGCCGATCATTTCATTTACTCTTGTCTCCGGCTGGAGGAATTCACCTCCCTTGAGAAGCTCTCTCAGCTTGTCAGCATACTTGCTGAGCTTAAAGAAATAAGCCTCTTCGTGTGCCTTCTGAACCGGGCGTCCGCAGTCCGGACAAACGTGGTTTTCTCCGGCCTGAGTATCAGTCCAGAACGACTCGCATGGAGTGCAATACCAACCCTCGTAAGCGCCCTTGTAAATGTCGCCCTTATTGTACATGCGCATAAAGATATCCTGTACGCGCTTCATATGTCTTGGTTCTGTGGTGCGGATGAAATCATCGTATGAGATTTCCATTGTAGCCCAAAGCTTTTTGATACCGTCAACTATTTCATCAACGTATGCCTGAGGCGTTACACCCTTGTCCTTGGCCTTTTCCTGAATCTTCTGGCCGTGCTCGTCGGTTCCGGTTAAGAATCTGACATCATAGCCTTCGAGTCTTTTAAATCTGGCCATAGCATCTGCCATTACGGTGCAGTATGTGTGACCGATGTGAAGATTATCACTCGGATAGTAAATCGGTGTTGTGATATAAAATGTTTTCTTGTCTTCGCTCATTTTTTCCTCCAATGATTGAGTACTATATTAGCTACTCTTCTTTTGCGATTATTGCTCAGGTGCATAATATGTAGATAATTTATTTTACACTGAGCCACTTTAACTAAATTATTATATACTATTTGCAATGAAAAGCCAATATTTCTTGTGTTTTGAACACAAAAAAAGAACCATCGGGGACAGGTCCCGTGGTCTATTTTGGATATATTTCCCAAATTGGACCACGGGACATGTCCCCGAATGGTTTATTCAGTCATCTCTTCGATGTCTGCGGCACTGTATCCGAGTGCGGTAAGGATTTCGGTGGTATGATA
>DCHA01000039.1:0-1938 GCA_002315535.1 Firmicutes bacterium UBA1764
TCACATCCTTGTGGCTTAGTATTTTCTAAAGAAATATAATAACTACACACTAAAGAGCCCTGCAAAAATGCGGGGCTCTTTTTGATGATGAGGATTGGTTTTCAGTTTAATTGACTTCTATTATATGTTATAATAATTTGTTATATTATTGCTTCATGAAACCAGCATAGGGGAGCTGAATTTTAAAAGAAAATGAATAAGAACATTGTTTTACTTATTCCGTCGCTAAACCCGAACCACAAGCTAATCAAAACAGTAGAAAGTATGCTTGAGGCGGGCTTCGAGCATATTCTGCTTGTCAACGACGGATCGGACAAGGACCACCTGGCGCCTTTTGAGGAGCTTTCCAAAATCGACAGCGTTACGGTGATAGGGTATGAAAAAAATCAGGGCAAGGGGTATGCTCTGAAATACGGCTTTAATTATGTGCTCGAGAACTTCGATTGGGCCGAAGGGGTAGTTACAGCCGATGGGGATGGACAGCATCTTGCGCAGGATTGCATTAAAGCGGCCGACGCGATGTGCGAAAGGGATGAGATTATTCTCGGATGCCGCAACTTCAAGGATCCGAGCGTGCCGGCAAGAAACAAGGCAGGAAATACGATAAGCCTCTTTGTTTATAACTATCTTTGCGGGATAAAGGTATCCGATACACAGACCGGCCTTCGCGCTATTCCTCGCAGATTCCTAAAGGAGTTTTGTGAAATCGAAGGCGAGCGTTTTGAATACGAAACCAACATGCTGATTTATATCAGCCAGAACGATCTGCCTCTTGGCGAGGTCTCAATTGCGACAGTCTATGAAGACGACAGCAACGAGGGCTCTCACTTTCATCCTGTGAAAGATTCAATCAAGGTTTATAAGCCGCTGCTAAAGTACGGCGGGCCAAGGTTCCTCAAGTTTACCTTCGGCTCTCTATCCTCCGGCGTAATAGACCTTGGTATATTTACACTCGTTGGTCTCTTTTGGGATTCTATTCCCGGAGCGACAGTAGTTGCCAGAGTTATCTCTTCTCTGTACAACTATATGTTTAACAAAAACGCAGTATTCAAAAACAAGAACAACAAAAAGAACAGCATGCTCAGGTATTACATCCTGGCTGTTTGCCAGCTTTGCGCATCAGCACTGATTGTAACAGTATTGTGCAAGACGCTTGGCGCTATCGGACTTGGCAAAACAGTTATTAAATTCTTTGTTGATATGGTACTTTTCTTTATCAGCTTTAAGATACAAAGAGAGTGGGTTTTTAAATGAATTTAGGCTATACATTCTACTTTGATTGGGAAGTCAGTTTGATGGAGGCTATCCAGTCAGTAATGGGAGATTTTTTAGTAGCGCTGGCAAGCTTTTTCACCATGTTCGGTGACAAGCTTGTTCCTGTTGCTATTCTTTCATTTTTGTACTGGAGCTATAACAAGAAGGTTGCGCAAAGACTAACACTGAACGTCCTTCTTGCAATCACATGGGCTCCGATGATAAAGAATGTAGTTTTTAGGCGCAGACCTTATTTTGATAATCCGAACATCAAATGCCTCAAGGCAGTAGAACCGGAGTACGATATCTACGATATCGAGGCTCAGGGATTTTCCTTCCCGAGCGCTCACAGTCTTTGTGCATCGGTTTGCTATCCGGGACTTGCGTATTATTTCAAGAAGACCTGGCTGTGGATCATAGGAATCATACTTCCGATAATCGTATGCGTATCAAGGTTTTGCCTCGGCGTTCATTATCCGACAGACACCTTTGTCGGCTTGATCTTTGGAGTTATCATGTGCATCGTAACTCCGATCTTGTACGACAAATTCTTTGACAAGGATTGGTTCATTATAGTCGTGCTGCTTACGACAGTGCCTGGACTATTCTATTGTAAGACCAGCGATTACTTCTCGGGCTTTGGAATGGTTCTTGGCTTTTGCGCCGGAGTTCTCTTTGAAAGAA
>DCHA01000039.1:2082-5546 GCA_002315535.1 Firmicutes bacterium UBA1764
TTTATTGCAATGGGTGTTTATCCGATGGCATTTAAGAAATTCGAGAACAAAGAGAAAGTCAAAGAAAACAAATAGAAAGGGCTTTTATGAATATACTGCTTTCAAATGATGATGCAATAGATGCAAAGGGAATACATGTTCTTGCGGACTGCCTTTTGGCGCTTGACGATGTAAATATTTACGTTTGCGCTCCGGACAGACAGCGTTCCTGCTGCGGACATGCGCTGACCATGCATGACAATATTTATATAAAAGAGCGTGACCCAAAAGAGTTTAACGAGAAAACACTTTGGGCAGCTGAGTGCACGGGCTCTCCCGCAGACTGCGTCAGACTTGCTCTTTATCTGCTCAGGAAAAAGAATATAAAAATAGATCTGGTTTGCTCCGGAATAAACATGGGCGCAAACTACGGTACAGATACTTACTACAGCGGAACCATGGCGGCCGCAAGAGAGGGCGCTATTTGCTTTACACAGTCAATCGCGTTCAGTCTTTGCCGTCACTTCCCGACACACTACGAGCATTTCACAGAGCTCGTTCCTCAGGTTATTAAAAAGACCTACGGCAAGCTGCCTATCGGTACAATACTAAACGTAAATGTTCCTGATATTCCCGCAGAGGAGATTAAGGGAATAAAGATCTGCAGAATGGGTCCTGTTGATTACACCATGGATTTCTTTGAGAAAGAAGATGGTGGTTACTGCATTCCTTATGACATTCTTGTAGATACACATACTGAGATGGAATATGACAGCGTTGCGGGGCACAGTGGCTATATTACACTTACGCCAAACGATGTGTTGGTATATAACGGCGATTCCGAAAAAGCAGTTGAGTCGCTCGGAATAACATTTTAATTATGGATAGAATTAAAGAAACAATAGTTGTAGAGGGCGTTGATGACAAGTCTGCGGTCCTTGCGGCTGTTGATGCAAATATAATCTGCACGCACGGATACGGGATTTCAAAGTCCACTCTTAAGGCAATTGAAACCGCCGGGAAAACTTGCGGCGTAATAGTTTTTACCGATCCTGATCATGCCGGAGCGAAAATTAGAGAAAAGGTTCTCTCTGTTGCCCCAAATGCAAAACAGGCTTTTCTAACAAGAAAGCAGGCCTATAAAGACGGCGACATAGGAATCGAGAATGCCAAACCGGAAGACATAATCAGCGCTTTAAAAGCGGCATCCGCAAGTGTCGGGGGCAACGACAGGTTCACCATGGCAGATATGGATAGGCTTGGGCTTAGCGGCCAGCCAGACAGCGCAAAGCGCAGAGAAGAGCTTGGCGCAAGGCTTGGCATAGGCGGCGGCAATGCCAAGTGCTTTCTTAAGAAACTTAATTTTATGAATATAGATATAAAGGATATCGAAGGTTAATGAAAAGATCCTCAGGAGTGCTTCTTCCTGTTTTCTCCCTTCCGTCAAAATACGGTTGCGGGACGCTGGGAACAGAGGCAAAGAACTTCATAGACTGGCTTAAAGATGCAAATCAAAGCTATTGGCAGATGCTGCCCATAAACCACACAGGCTTTGGCGATTCGCCTTATTGCTGCTATTCTTCATTTGCGGGTAATCCAATTTTCGTTGACCTTGATTTGCTCAAGGCTGACGGACTAATTACTGATGAAGAAATTAACAGCCTTGACTGGGGCGCCGAGCTTTCTAAAATCGATTACAGCGTTTTAATCCCAAATAGGAAAAAGCTTTTAAGCCTGGCGTATGAGAGATTTGTTTCTTTAGGAAAAGAGATAAATGAGTTTAACAGCTTTAAGGATGCTGAGTCGCGCTGGCTCAATCCTTACGCAAGCTTTATGTCCGAAAAGGAAGGAAACAGCGAGGAATACTATAAATTCGTTCAGTACGAATTCTACAAGCAGTGGGGCAAAATAAAGACCTATGCAAACGAACATGGAATCAAGCTGATAGGGGACATTCCTGTTTACGTTCCTCTTGATTCTGCTGATGTAAATGCTGAGCCCGAGTTCTTCCTCCTTGATAAGGATGGCAGACCGACTCTGGTTGCCGGAGTCCCGCCTGATTACTTTAACAGCGAGGGTCAGCTTTGGAATAACCCTTTGTATAATTGGCAGCGTCTCAAAGAGGATGGCTATGGCTGGTGGATCAGAAGAATCGATGGAACTTTAAGATTATTCGATTTAGTCCGTATTGACCATTTCAGAGGCTTCGACAGCTTTTGGGCTGTTCCTTATGGAGAAAAGAATGCAATAAATGGTAGCTGGATGCAAGGCCCCGGAATGGACTTTGTAGGCGTTATCAGCGGATGGTTTGGAGGAGAGCATTTTATTGCAGAGGATCTCGGGACTATCACTGACAGCGTCAGAGCTATGCTTGACGCAAGCGGATTCCCCGGCATGAAGGTTCTTGAATTTGCATTTACTGAAGATATGACAAGCTCGTACCTGCCGCATAACTTTAACGAAAACTGCATTTGCTATGTAGGCACGCATGATAATGCTCCGGCACTGGGCTGGGCTGATGATGACAAAGATGGCGATGTTAAGAGAGCCTGCGAATACTGTGGATGCGATAGAAATGATATTAACTGGGGACTGATCAGATGCGGCATGACATCAAAGGCAAATCTTTTTATTTGCCAGATGCAGGACCTGCTTGGACTTGGTAATGAAGCAAGAACCAATACTCCGGGAATAGTCGGAGGAAACTGGCAGTGGAGACTTCTGCCCAGCCAGCTTGATGAAGAGCTTGCATGTAAGCTTTCAAGAATCACTTGTCTTAGTGGTCGTAAATAAATGAAATCAAAAAAACTTGATCCAAAAACAATAGGAATACTTGAGATGCTCCTTTGCGCAACAATGTGGAGCATTGCGGGCTTATTTATAAAACTGATTGATGCTAATGGGTTTGTCATTGCAGGCTTTAGAGGTCTTTTTGCGGCGCTTACCACAGCCGCTTATATTAAGCTTGCCAAAATACCATTTGTGATTAACAAAACCGTAGTTGAGAATGCCGTATTCATGTGCGTATTATTCTTCTGCTTTGTTGTATCAAACAAGCTTACAACAGCAGCTAATGCCATAGTATTGCAATTCACTACTCCTGTTTGGATTATGATCATTGGGCTGTTCATGCATCAGAAGTTCAAGCTGAGAGATATTATTGCAGCCCTTTGCACGCTTGTTGGTGTTGCGCTTTGCTTTATTGATGAGATGGATGGCGGGCGTATGCTTGGTAATATCATTGCAATTGCGGCAGGACTGATGATGGCCTTTATGTATATCGCAATGGGTGTATCAAATGATACTGATAGAATTAACGGTACTCTTTGGGGCCATATTCTCACAGCGCTAATCGGTATTCCATTTATATTTTTTACAGAGAATAATATTGATGCAAAAGGCTTTCTGTGCGTAATAATACTGGGCGTTGTGCAGCTTGGTATTCCGTATATACTGCTTAATCTTTCACAAAAGGCCTGCCCGCC
>DCHA01000058.1:0-988 GCA_002315535.1 Firmicutes bacterium UBA1764
CTACACTATGATGTTTTCAAGGTTCCAGAGGCTTTTTGCCCCACACTCTCATAACGAGCGTGCTTTATTATTATAGGTGCTTTGCCCCATCCTGTCAAGAACTATTTTAAACTTTTTTAAAATATTTTTTTAAAGATATTTTCAGACAAAATCCTCTATAAGCTTTATCTTTTCTTTCCTTGTCAGAGCCTTAATCTCCAGCTCTCTTTTTAGCGCTGCTGATTTATCCTGCGCCGTTTCTGAATATACAATGGTAACGGGCCTTCGCACTCTTGTATACTTACTGGCCGTGCCGTTGTTATGAGCCTTCAACCTGCGCTCAAGATTATTAGTAATGCCGGTATACAGCGTATCATCCGAGCATTTTAAAATGTAAACATAATATTCGTTTTCCATATCAACCAACAAAAGGCAGCCCCGTCCGGAGCTGCCTTTAGCTTATACTTTTTTACTTCTTCAGCAATGATGCTGCTTCCTTGTCGAGATAGATTTCTACGAATGGGTGAAGCTGAAGTACTGATGCAGGAACCTTTGTTGTGATAGGTCCTTCGATGAACTGCTTAACGATTTCAGCCTTGTTCTTACCTGTTGCGATAAGGATGATGCTTCTTGCGTTCATTACAGTCTTGATACCCATTGTTACAGCATGTGTAGGAACCTCATCGATTGACTTGAAGAATCTTGAGTTAGCCTTTCTTGTGCTAGGATCAAGCTTTACAACGTGTGTAAGTGTATCGAACTTTGTGCCCGGTTCGTCAAAGCCGATGTGGCCGTCAAGTCCGATTCCGAGAAGCTGAAGATCAATTCCGCCTGCAGCGGCAATTTCTTCATCATACTTTTCAGGATTCTTTGTATCGATTCCTGATGGAACGTGTGTATTTTCGATGTCGATATCGATGTTCCTAAAGAGCTGCTTATTCATGAAATAACGATAGCTCTGGTTATGTGTTCCCTCGAGTCCAACATATTCATCAAGGTTAAATGTCTT
>DCHA01000058.1:1013-4399 GCA_002315535.1 Firmicutes bacterium UBA1764
CCTGCCTTGCACTGCTTTGCAAGCTCCTTATAAAGTGGAATAGGTGTTGAGCCTGTTGCTCCGCCGAGAACTGCGTTTGGCTTATTATTAATAAGCTGTACATAGCGCTGTGCTGCCATCTTTGCGATTTCACTTTCAGATCCGATATAAACCTTCATAATTCTAATACCTCTCTATTTCTTTTCAACTATAGTATTTTCATTCTTAACAATGCAATTATTTGAAACTACGCCTCTGAAGCCCGTTGTCGGATAAATGTTTGTATGTGCCCCGACAACGCTGCCCGGATTAAGAACCACGTTGCATCCAACTTCGGCATAATCACCAAGGATTGCGCCAAACTTTCTGCGGCCGGTTTCAATTTCCTTATCGCCGTGAACAGTGACATTCTTTCTGTCAGCCTTTACATTGCTTGTGATTGAGCCCGCGCCCATGTGAGCATGCCATCCGAGAACGCTGTCTCCGACATAGTTATAATGCGGAGTTTCAACATCATCAAAGAGAATGACATTCTTCAGCTCAACAGAGTTGCCAACAGTTGCGCCCTTGCCCACAATAGCGGATTCTCTGATAAACGCGCAGTGGCGAACCTCAGCGCCGTGGTCAATAATGCATGGAGACCCGATATAAGCACTCGGATAAACCTTTGCATCCTTGGCAATCCATACGCCCTCGCTCGGATTATCAAACTCATCCTTCGGAAGAGTCGGACCAAGCTTTAAAATAAATTCCTTAATATCTCCGAGAACCTCCCAAGCATAGGTCTTGCCAACGAAAAGCTCAGCGGCAATAGTCTTGCTGGTGTCCATCATTTCTGTAATAGTTGGAATATGATTTATCATTTAATTCTCACCAGCTTTCCGGCTTCCTTCATAGCGGCAATCATCGAGTCAACAGCAGCCTCTGCATCAGCCTCAACCATTGCCTCGGCCATAACTCTAAGAACAGGCTCTGTGCCCGATGCTCTCAGAAGCACTCTGCCGGAGTCTCCGAGCTTCGCACTCGCATCCTCAACAGACTTCTTTACAATAGGATCTGCCAGAGTTTCCTCTTTGCTTGTAACCACAACATTCTTTAATACCTGAGGATACATGGTAACATCCTCGTGAAGCTTTGACAGACTTGTCTTCTGCTCAACAATGCATTCCATAACCTTAATTGCGGTAATCATGCCGTCGCCTGTTGTTGCATACTTTCTGAAAATAATATGTCCTGACTGCTCGCCTCCGATAAGGTGGTCGTTCTCGGCCATGTTCTCATAAACATATTTATCGCCAACAGCGGTCTTTTCGTAGCCGATTCCAAGCTCGTCCAAAGCCTTGTAAAGTCCGAAGTTTGACATTACAGTTGTAACAACCTTGGTGTTGCCAAGCTCGCCCTTGCGCTGCATGTATCTTGCGCAAACGTACATAATTTCATCGCCGTTAACTTCGTTTCCGTTTTCATCAACAGCAAGGCAGCGATCTGCGTCACCATCAAAAGCAAAGCCAACGTGAAGATGATTTTCTCTTACATATTTCTTGAGAGCTTCGATATGTGTTGAGCCGCAGTCGAGATTGATGTTAAGTCCGTTTGGCTGATTATTGATTACAAAGGTCTGAGCCCCAAGAGCATTAAATACGCTCTGCGCAATCTGCCATGTGCTGCCGTTTGAGCAATCAAGACCAACTCTCATTCCCTTATAGGATACTGTTGCCAGAGACATCAAATATCCGATATATCTGTTTCTTCCGGCAGCGTGGTCAATTACGCTTCCAATGTTCTCGCCTGTTGCAAGTGGAACCGCCCAATTCTCGCCCTTGAAGCCCTCAGGCTTGTAGTTGCCGTCGAGGAAGCTTTCAACATCGTCAATCACTGCATCCTGCATCTTTTCGCCGGCGCCGTTAATGAGCTTGATTCCATTATCCGTAAACGGGTTGTGACTTGCGGAGATCATAACGCCGCAGTCAAAATTCTCGGTTCTTGCGCAATATGCAACCGACGGAGTGCTTGTTACATGCAGCAGATAAACGTCTGCTCCGGAAGCAACAAGTCCTGCGCAAAGCGCATCCTCATACATATAGCTTGAGCGTCTTGTGTCCTTGCCCATTACTATTTTTGCGCGATAATCAGCAGATCTGCCGAATTCGGGATTCTTGGAATAGTACCATCCAAGGAAAAGTCCGATTCTAAAAGCGTGCTCTGCGGTAAGATCAACATTAGCCTCACCTCTGAAGCCGTCTGTTCCGAAATATTTACCCATAAAAGTTACCTCTCTTTCACGAGGAATATTGTACTATTTTTTGGTAAATCATTCAATACATTTTTTGGAATTTATACAATGTAATATTTTACCATTAGATTTCGCTAAATCGCAGCATCCGCCAGAGCCACCCCTCCCCGTGCGACTCCGCAAAGAAAAAAGACGGCTGCACGAAAAGAGCGGCCCATCCGGACCGCTCTTATTACGCCTAAATGTACTATATATAATTGAATAATTTTCAGCTATTTCGCTAATCTGCATGAATTGCGGATATATCGTACGGGGTCTCCTGATATACGAAGTAATTGAGCCAGTTCTGATAAAGAAGACTTGCATGGCTTCTCCAACGCACAATCGGAGTCTTACTGTCATCATCATTCGGGAAGTAGTTCACAGGAACCTTTATGTCCAGTCCCTTGTTCTTATCCCTATCATACTCAGCCTTTAAGGTCAGGGCATCGTATTCGCTGTGGCCGGTGATAAACACCTGTCTCCCGCCATCAGCAACCATCGCATACACTCCGGCTGCATCAGAGTATGAAAGGATTTCGAGCTCTTTGCACTTTTCAATATCCTCGCGCAGCACCGTCGTGTGACGTGAATGCGGCACGAAAAACTCTTCGTCAAAGCCGCGCATCAGCATCGATTTGCGGTTTTCTACGCGGTGAGGGAATACCCCGAAAAGCTTTTCCGGAAGATCCACCTTAGGAATGCCGTAGTGGTAATATAGCCCTGCCTGGGCGCCCCAGCAAATATGGAAGGTCGAGAAGACATGGGTCTTGCTCCACTCCATTATCTCGCAGAGCTCGTCCCAATACTCAACATCTTCAAAAGGCATCTGCTCTATTGGCGCTCCGGTAATAATCAAACCGTCGAAATTGCGATCCCTTACATTATCAAATGTTGTATAAAACTTGAGCATGTGCTCTTCGGAAATATTTTTAGATTGATGGTTGCTCATCTGCAGCAGCTCAAGCTCAACCTGAAGAGGCGTATTACTGAGAAGCCTTGTCAGCTGTGTTTCAGTCGCAACCTTTGTCGGCATCAGGTTAAGCAGCAGTATCTGAAGCGGACGAATATCCTGTGTGCGAGCACGGGTTTCCTGCATTACAAAGATGTTCTCTTCTGCCAGAGTTTTCTCTGC
>DCHA01000007.1:0-20831 GCA_002315535.1 Firmicutes bacterium UBA1764
ATGTTGGTTTAGAATTTTTCTTTAGCTTTTTTAAAGCATGGCAGGATTAATCTTTTACAACAGTTTAGTATATGAGCTATAGTGTGGGTTAAAAGAATAATCATTAACATAATACTCGGGTGAGGTTAATACTCACTTTGAGCAATCGTGTTGACCAGAAAATCAAGCAGTCCAGTACGCTGTACATTACAGCTATCTGGGCTGCTTTTGTGTGTCTGGGTTCATCCTGCGGGACGTTACTGTCTGACACACTTTTCTGCTTTGCCGACCTCTGCTGCCACCTTAGGCAACTTAAGTCACCCTTCACACTCATCACAGACTGCCGTGTACGCTGCTGGCATCAATCACAGCTCTCAGTCATCCTTAAGGAAAAAAAGGTCTCAGGGACACCGGATAAGCACGGCACCAAGTGAAAATAGTTCTGTAATCCCAAAAGACAGACATTTTACACATTTATAGTAAAATTGTCTGTCAAAATCACCGAATTCTATCAATACTATCACAAATTTCGCTTTTTGACAGACGTTTTACCACTTTTCTCTTGAAATGTCTGTCATTTTTATCAGTTTTCAGCAACTATATCCCCAAATAAGAAAAAACGACAGACACTTTATCCTATTTCAGCTAAAATGTCTGTCATTCACAAAACAATTATCGTTGTCTGAGAGGCCACCGAATTACTTTCAGCCCTTGTGATAAGGCGTAGCCATTATGCATAGCGCTCACTTAAGTGTTCTGCGTACTTAAGCGTAAATTGCTTATATTTCTCTTCGATGTCTAAACGTGGTTCTCCAACCGCGCGACGCATCAGCGCCCAGATAAACCAGTAATATGCAATCAAAGCTGTATATATCATGAAGTGCTTGAATTTTTCATCGGTGTAATCCTCTGAAAGATATTCGCGAATAAACCTTTCTGCATCATCAATGTCATAGTCTGCATCAACTATGTAATAGCCAACATCTATTCCCGGATCGGAGTACCCTGCATATTCCCAATCTATTAGAATAACTGATTCGTCCGGCATCATCATCCAGTTTGGCTTATAGGTGTCCCCATGACAGAAGCATTTTTTTACGCTGTCATTAATCGTTTGCTCATAGAGAACTTTAATTTTTTCTCGAACCTCTTTATACGGAACAAATATTTGAGTATCGATATTATTCAGGGCTTCGATTGTAGCCTCAGCGTCCTCCCATGGCCTCATACCAAAGTCTGTTACAACATCAGCAGAATGCAGCTTTCTCATCAGCTTAATTATTTTTTTACTGTCTTCAAACGAAGCGTAGTCTGGTTTGCCGTGAGGTCCGATAAACTCCATGATTTTCCAACCCTCTCGAATGTCAGCGTAGATATAAGTAGGGTCTATTCCAAGCTCTTTTACGATAATCATAGCTTCCTTTTCGTTTTTCCAGCTGACTAATTCGCCTATTCCCTCAGCTGGGTGTCGGTATATGTAATTAACACCTTTGATTTCAAAAACAAAGCTTGCGTTTGTCTGACGTCGGTCTATGTATCTGAAATTGTATACTTCATCCTCCTCACATCTGAAGACCAACCTGATGTTGCGAATAATCTGGCTTCCTGAATACAAAATGTACTTTGAATCAAACTCTCTTAAGTCTTGAAATGTGTCTATCGCAGCTTTTTCTTTTTCAGCCACTCCATTTGCATCTATAAAAGGATTGTCGAAATAATAATCTCCTGAAGAGCATACTACTGTGTTCTCTTCAAGAAGCCCACTATGCTTTAAAAACTCAATCCCATTTTCTTCGCCATAATGGTCGTTTTCAATGAATGATATTCCGGGCATTTCGCCTAAATATGAAAACATCTCAGATTTATACCCAATTAGTATGGAAATATCATTAATTTCAGCTTCTTTTGCTTGCTTAATCAGTCGCTCTACCAGCTTTTCGCCTTTTACTTCCCAGAGGCCCTTCGGCTTCTCCAAAGAAAGCGGTACAAAATCATAAAAAAATCCATCGGCAATCAGTATCAGTTTTTTCATATAGTCAATCTCCAAATGTCAGAATTTGCAATAACGATTATTATAAACAATGATAACAATTAGAAATTGGTTGGGTCAAGTACTTTTTTGCGCAATTTCATTTAGTATGATTACCTGTATGGGTAGTTCACCGTTTGTTAACAAAAAATTCATAATTTTGTTTTTTGTATTGAAAACAATGCGATTTTATAGTATCATTCTCCTACAGAATTATTTGTTTTGTCAGGGCAAAATGATGTTTGCCTTAAGGAAGGAGAAAATAATGAGAAAAGTAGAGTTTAATGAAATGAGAAATGTTGAAGCTGGTGGCATCATCGCTTCTGCAGTAAAAATTGGTGTTGCTCTCAAGGTTGCTGACTTAGTAGGCGATACATTCAAGACATTCTTTAAGTTTGCTGGTTTTGCAGGCGCATTCGGAGTAATTACAGGTATAGGTTCAAGCTTTGGAAGCTTTATTTCAGGTGGAACAGGCAGCGCTTCAGAAGCACCATTTGCAAAAATTCTTACTTGGTTAAATAATGTTACTGCATTATAATAATTAAAGTCATTCGGGCTCGGAATACACTGATATTCAGGGCCTGTTTTTTTATGCCCTTTATAACCAACACAGGTTTATAGCCGGCTTCTGAGGAAAAACTGCTGTCCGATTTATAGGCCAGGATTTTGTTTGTTTTTTTATTCGAATAGTCCGTCTCCCTCGAACTTATCTCTCACCACAAGTCGTTTAATCTGCCTGCCGGGCAATCGGACAAAAGGAGCTAAATGCCTGAATTTCAAACACATAATATTTATTTATCATAAATATTATTACACAAATTATCGTTATATTATTGAAATTTCTGTTTATATATAGTAGAATGAGGGTGTCATTTGGTTTGATACAAATCAAACCTATGGGGTATTATTTTTTAATGTTCATTACCCCAAGGAAGGAGAATAAAATGAAGAAAGTAGAAATGAAAGAGATGAGAAGTCTCGAAGCAGGTACATATGGCTACAATCCATATGCTTACTTCAATGCTGTAAAGGGTCAGCTTTTTGCTGCTCATAAGATTGCTGATGCAGCTGAATTTGCTATCGATGCAGCTCAGAAAATCGGTTTCGGCCTTTTCACAGTTAATCAGTTTGCTAAAGGTGCATTATTTGTACAGAAGACAATCGCTAACTTTGCATTCTTTCAGAAAGCACAGTGCATAGAATGGGCTAAGTATTGGGGAAAATAATACTTAAAAATAACAAACTGTAACAAAAAACTCAGGGTCTGGTGATCCTGAGTTTTTCCTTTGATTTCAGTTCGCATCGCGGTAAGCCGCTTCGGCCTGACACGACCCGGATATGACAGCCAGAGGGTCTTCAGGCGCCCTAAAACGCCAGTCTATCTTCCATAATACTTTTCTCTGTCATATTCCTCGGGATAGCCTTCCTCTTCGGTCCAGCCTCCATCCTCACGTCTGAGTCTATAAGCATCAAGTCGAGATTCTACACATACAATCATTGAAAGTGCAGCGCAGATAGAAATTAATCTAACCAATACCACAAGAATGGTGTTTCCGCTGAAGTTGAAAAATATATCAAACAGTCCCCATACTAAGACTATAATAGGAATAATTGCCAATATTGTCTGATTAAGTTTGATGTACTTCGGATTTGCACGTCTGTCTGAATTGAGAACAAAGTGGTTAATCAAGAGCAGACATAGAGCCAGTGCATAAAGACAGCCAAACACCAGCGTATATCCTGTCATTGCCAGATAGGAGTGAGACATTACAAAGAAAGCCATCAGGAGAGCCCCCATAAGGCCCTTCATTGCGTTTTTGCTGTGTTCCCTATAGGAAATGAAGAGAGCAAGCTGCAGACACACTATAGACAGGAGTGTGATTGCTGTAGGCATATAGCAAATGCCAAAAGACGGAAGCGATACAAAAATCGCGTATAGTATCTCTGCTGCGACAGCTACTATGATAGTTGCAACGAAGAATTTGTCGCTGGTCATGAGTTTAGACATAAATAACCTCCATTAATTAAATTAATCTTGCTGCAAAGCAGCTAACTTAGCCTTAACCTTTTTATCAATACGCAGATAAAGCTTATCAACGGTAAGCCCTTGTATTATTGTAGTAAAACCAATAGTTGCGAAAACCACAAACATCATTGTATTATATATTTCTGCGTTAACACAGGTGATGCAGCTCATTACCATTGCCAGACAAAGGCCTCCCTTTAAGCCTGACCAGGTCATAAGCGCAGTAAACTGGTTAATAGAGTAGCCCTTTGGTCTGTCTTTGCCTATCAGCAGCGTTGAGACGAATACACCCGCATACCTCGCTGCAAGGTTGACAACTATAGCAATGAGGGCAATCGGGAGCACGATGTCCAGCCTAACCACGAATATAAATGAAATACCTATAATTACATATAGGACATAATTGAGCAGCTTATCTATTGAAGTCCAGAAATTATCATATATAAATATATCTCTCTTCGCAGACCCCGTCCTCGAAATGGTCTTAGAGCTGTTTTCAATAACTGTAGCAAAATATATACCGCATATTACTGATGCGATAACTCCTGAAAATCCAACTATCTCACATATCACATAGCAGCTCGAAACCGCAAGCAGAGAAACCATGATGTGGTACTCCTGACTGTCTGTAAATTTGACGAGCATGGTACATATGAAAGAAACCGCACAGCCAACAACGATAGCTCCCAGCAATTCTTTAGACATAATAGCAAAGAAGCCCGCTTCGTTTGAGTTGGTAATTATTCCCTGAATAAAAATGAAAAGCGCAACCCCAACTCCGTCGTTAAACAACGATTCGCCCTCCATGATGGTGGTAATATCCTCAGGAAGTCCAAGCTTGTTGAGTATGCCTGTTGCCGCAATCGGGTCAGTAGGGGAGATTATTGCCCCTATAAGCAGGCAGATTAAAAAGTTGCCTGAAAAACCGAATAACTGCATTACAAAGTAAATCAGAACCGCATAAACCAGCGTGGTAAGTGCGGTAGTCAGGAAGGCCAACAGAGCGATAGGCTTAAAGTGATGCTTCAGATCAGTGAACTTCAAGTCGCTGGCGCCGCTGAAAAGCATGAAGCAGAGCAGGGTATCCATCAAAAGCTCATCAACCTTAAACGTCGTAATGGTTTCCATTAATGTGCCAGTGGAAGGAATAATGCCCATAGAAAGACACAGCTTAAACACAATACCGATAATCAGAGAGCAGATAAGCAAGGCAATCTCGGGCGGCATTTTAAAAGTTTTGGAATTTATACCAAGTCCTACCACTATGACAAGCATAATGAATACAAAGTAGGAAAGAAAAACATCCATAAAATCCTCCAAGTAATAATAGTAAAGCGTGTTTATAATAACGACTAATTATATCATAATCTGCCCTAAAAGAAAGCAGAAAATCAAATAAAAAAGCCGCAGCACAATGGAGTGCTGCGGGTCATACAATATCCTATCAATGGAACAAGTAATAATTACACCAAAATAGTAAGAACATTCTTTCCGTCAGCAAAGCTAAATGAGTACTCCCTGGACGTCTCTTTGATGATTTTCACGGATATTTCATCAACCTTTGGGTTTTCGAGCAGGTTGTTTTCGTTACCGTTATATTCAACCGAAATCCTAAGAGCTTTTTCGTTTTCAAGATATGCCATATGAATTTCAAGCTCTATTGGGTTAACCTCTATGTGTGATAAGATACAGTTTATGCATAATTCCTCACAGATCAGAGAAGCCCTGTTAACGAGCTTTGCATCAATGCTGTTGGTAATTCCGAATACGGTAATTCCGTTTGACATTGTCTTGAAGCTGAAGGAAACATCGCTTGCTTTGTAATGATATTCCTTGGTCTTGCTGAAAAATGCTTTGGTTTTTGGTTTTTTAGGATTTGTAAAAACCTCTTCAGTTGGGCCTTCTTCATATATTCCGCCTTCGTCAAGGTAGAAGGTTCTGTTGGAGATTTCACGAGCAAAGCTCATTTCGTGGGTTACAATCATCATGGTCAGCCCGCTGTCAGCAAGTCTTGCTATAACGTTTTTAACCTCGCCGACCATCATGGGGTCAAGTGCAGAGGTGGGCTCGTCTAATAGCAGAATTTCCGGCTTCATTGCAAGTGCTCTTGCGATAGCAACACGCTGCTTCTGACCGCCTGACAGCTCATCCGGAAAGCTCAATGCTTTGTTTGACATTCCAACCTCTTCGAGGAGAACCATCGCGTGCTCATAGGCTTCTTTTCTGCTTATGCCAAGCAGGTCGATAGGAGCCTGCATTACATTTTCAACTACCATCAGGTTAGGGAAGAGGTTAAAGGATTGGAAAACCATTCCCATTTTCTGACAGATCTTTGCTCTGTCAACACTGGAATCGAAAATGTTCTTTCCGTCCATCCAAATCTCGCCCTCATCAGCCTTTTCGAGAAAGTTAAGACATCTCAGCAGAGTGCTTTTCCCCGTTCCTGAAGGACCGATAACTGCAATCACATCACCCTTTTCAATATTTGCGTTGACTCCCTTGAAAACCTCAAAACCGTCGAATTGCTTTTTCAAGCCTTTAATTTCTATCATACTCATAGCTTCACCTCGCGCTTTCTGCGATTTCTGTCATCCTTCTTTTCAAACCATCTTATGAATAAAGTAATTGCCCAGATGATGGCAAAGTAAATTATTGCAACAATGATAATCGGTATAAATGCATCGAAGGTCCTGCTTCTTATCAGGTCTCCGGCCTTTGTGAGGTCCTGAATAGCAACATAACCAGCAATAGCGGTAGCCTTAATCATCGCAATTATTTCTCCTCTGTATACCGGGAGGGAATTTTTCGTGAGCTGTGGAAATATGATTTTTCTGAAGCCAAATATTCTTGGATAACCAAGTGCGGAAACCGCTTCGTATTGTCCCTTATCTATGTTATTCAGGCCGTTTTCCAAAGCTGCCAGTACGCCTGTTGAGAAGAACATTCCGAAGGTCAGCATGCCGACAACAATATCGGAAGCATCAACGTCGCCGAGGAAAACATAGCAAACCAGCATGAGCAGAACAACTATTGGAATACCTTGGATTATTACGCTGTATACGCTAACAGTTTTGCTGAGAAGCCTGAATCTGCTTCGCTTCATAAACAGCAGCAAGATGCCCAGAATAGTACCGAAAATAAGTGAGGTTACCGAGAGCAGAGCTGTCATCTTGAGACCTTCAAGTATGAGCTTGTAACGTGCCTCCTTAATCAGGTTGTTCTTCAGACCTTCCTTTATGGCTGCTATTGATATGCTTTCGTTATCTTCATCTCTGACTATAACGGACTGGCATCTTTCGATATACACATCTGAGAAAGCAACAGATTTTTTTCTTTCCTCCGTAACGGTAATATCGGCAGCACCAATATCAACTTTTCCGCTCTCTATCGCAGGAAGCAGTGCACCGAAGGCCATAGTCTTATATTCAACCTGATAACCTAAGTCGTAAAGAATATTTCCGATAACCTCCACATCGAAACCAACCAATTCGCCATTTAAAATAAAGTTAATAGGTTCCATCTCGCCTGTGGTTCCAACCACAATAACAGGTCCTTCTGTTCTTTTTGGGACTTCATTTACAATGTAGTTTGTGCAGTCAGACCAGTTCCTTGAGATTTCATCAATTCTTCCGCTCTCCTTATATTCCTTGATTTTGCCGTTGATTTGTGAGATAAGGTCGACCCTGTTTTTGTTTAAACAAAAGGCCTCCTGAGTAGGGAAGTATGAAATATCAAGCTTTTTTATTCCGTCAATTCGCTTTGTGTAAAGTGCAATATTTGTTTCTGTGGTGCTTACGTAGTCAACGTTTCCGCTCTTGAGCCCAACAATTGCATCGGGAAGTGAATTGTAATATGAAATCTCGGCTTCAGGATAGGTGTCCTGAAGAAAAACTGTTTCCAGGCTTCCCATAAGGCAGCCGATTTTTCCTGTCGGCAAGTTTTCAACAGTACATTCATCATCATTACTTCCTGAACATGAAGAAAGAAACAAGGTACTGAAAATCAGGACTGCAAACAGAAGGGCGAGCAGCCTAATAGATAATCTTTTATCGTTCATATCTTTTCTTCCTCTAAATGTTAACATAAGCAGCAACAAAAATTGCTGCTTATATTATGAAGTAAATATTATTTTAAATACTGAGGGATAAGATCAATAATTTCATCAATCTGCGGAAGCAGCTTTTCTATCATGAGATTAACAAAGAATCCTTTTTTGTCTTCGTCCATCTGGCTATGCTTTACTGCAAGCATTCCGCACCTGAGCTGACCAAAGGCATCGTAAATTCTTGCGATTTTTTCGTGCTTTTCAGGGTCTGGCTCATCAATATATTCTTCCAAAAGCATATTATACATTTTTCCTCTAAGGTCTTTTTTGAGAACAATGAGATTATCAGCCATTTCTCTGTTAGCTATTTCTAAGTAATGGTAGTGGAAGCAGAGAGGCCCGATGTCAAAAATATTATGTCCGCGTCCGATGTCAGCCATATCGATGAGAACAAGCTCGCCGTCCTTAACCATTACGTTGTTTGCGTGAATGTCGCTGTGAATGAAGGTCTTGGTGTCAGGGACCAGACTAATCATCCTTTTGATGCGGGCAACATCCTCGTCCGAAATCCATCTTGAGAGCATATCAGCCCATTTGCACCAAAGAACCTTTACATCTGTAAAGGTGTCATCTACTTCCGTACTGTGGCTCTGCTTCAGCATTTTTTTGTACTTTTCTTTGTATTCATCGAACTGATCGGGATGCTTGTTCAGATAGGAGGAAAGAACCTCGGCATCTACCAGCTCAAAGACAGTTCCGAATCTGTCCTTCCAGGTAACTAAATCATAGCTGATTATGGTCTGAATTCCAAAGAGGAAGGCAGTCTTTGCGTTTGCAACCTCCTGTTCGATTTTTTCAAAAGGAACCTTTTTTTCATATATTTTTACTATAGTATCTCTGTCAATTCTGAAAACTCTTGAGCTGAGGCCGTGACCGATTTCTGTGCTTTCATCAACAGTGATTTCTCTGAGGGCTCTCTTTACCTTGAACATTGTGTCAAAGCCCGTGAGCTGTAAAATGTCAAGCACATCTCTTGAAACATTGATGATTTCAATATTCGGGACCTGCTTTCTTAGTGAAAGCAATACTCTGAGACCCGCTGAAGAAATATATTCCATTTTCTTTGCATCAAGGACTAATTTTCCGTTTTTTTCCAAATGGTCTTTAACCTGTTCAAGCGCTGAGGTTAAGCTTTCCTCAAATTCCTTTGCGTTGCCGGAATCGTATCTCTGGCCTAATACAATTGCATTATTCTCAATTTTCACTTTAACATCCTTTCTTAGCCGAAGCCTGAATATATTTTGAAATATGATTAAAAGCTGGAAAAATCCATCAACAAAACTATAATATATAGGGGTGAAGGTGTCAATAATAATGGGATTTTCGATTTGTTTTAGCAAATGACAGACATTTTTGTTAAAATAAGCAAAAGCGTCTGTCTAAAAGGGTCAAAATATGTGAATTCAGCTAAAAATCGATAAAAAACGACTGCCCAAGCAGTAATTAATTGGTTGAATTGGAAAATTATGTAAATTAATTCGCTCAACAATGTTTGAATTTATGAAAATATCGTAAAAACGACAGACGTTTTTGCCGTAAAAGAGTAAAATGTCTGTCTTTTTGAATTACAAAACTTCTGCTGGTGTTCATAGGTATTGAAATTAACCAAAAAATGTATATAATGGATGAGAGGAACGGAAGTTCTGATTATTTTTTTTATTTAAGGGAGGATGAAATGACAAACAACGGTATTCAGGAAAAGGCATATGCGGCCTTAAAGAAGACTAAGGGTCTTGGTATTGCAATCTCAATCATTATTGCAATCCTCGGTATCTTACTCTTTGTCAAGCCAATCGCAACAACTTCAGTATTTATCTGGATTATGGTAATAGGTCTTCTTATTATGGGAATTCAGAAAATCGTAGATTATTGCAGAATGCCAAAGGGCGCACGTGACGGTTTCCTGCTCGCAGGCGGTATACTTCTTGTAATTATCACATTAATTCTTATTGGTCGCGGACTTAACTATGAGTACGCTGTAACTGCAGGAATTGAAGTTTGTATTGCGTTTATGATAGCTTTCACTTGTATCTTCACAGGTATAGGCAGAATTTGCGGAAGCGGAATGGTTAAAGCGTCAGGCGGTTCACAGGGATTATCAATTTTCAGTGGTATTCTCGATATAATTTGCGGTATCATCATTTTAGGTGCTCCGCTCTTAGGACTTCTGACAATCACTGTAATATTCGGAATTTATCTCCTCATTACAGGCATCGCACTGTTAATCAGGTTTATTTCTCTGTAAGAGAACAGTGTTTTACAATTGAATAGCGGCATAATAAGGGTGTGGATAAATAGTCTGCACCCTTTTTTCTTGATTTGCCTTTGCGGGATGGTATAATTGAAGAAAAAGAGTGCTGGCTTGGAAGAGTTAATCTTTATAATGCTGAAAAACTATTGAGATAAGGAATAAAGAATATGACGATAAGAGACAGGCTGTTTGAGCTGCAGGATATAGAGTATGCGGAATTTCAGGCAAAGCTGACTCCGAATGTTTCGAGGGAAAGGTTTATCGGAGTAAGGGTTCCTGAGGTACGAAAGCTTGCAAAGGAAGTGGTAAAAGAGGGCGACTTTGAAGCTTTTCTGGAAGAATTACCACATCAATATTACGATGAGAACATGCTTCACGGAGTTTTGCTTTCAGAGCTTAAGGACAACGACGAGTGTATCAGGACTGTGGACAGATTTCTTCCATATGTGGATAACTGGGCTGTCTGCGATATAATGTCTCCTAAGGTTTTCAAGAAGAATAAGGACAAGCTGATGGTAAAAATCCGCGAGTGGGCCGCATCGAACCACACCTATACTTCAAGGTTTGGGATAGAAATGCTCATGTCGCATTTTCTTGATGAAGACTTCAAGCCTGAATACCTTGAAATTCCTGTGTCAGTCAGCTTGGAAGACTACTATTCAAAGATGATGGTGGCGTGGTTTTTTGCAACTGCACTTACTAAGCAGTGGGATGCGACTCTGCCTGTAATCGAAGCCGGTCGCCTTGAAAAATGGACACATAACAAGTCAATACAAAAGGCGAGGGAGAGCAGGCGAATCAGTTCCGAACAAAAAGATATCCTGAGCAATCTCAGAAAATGATAAGCGTACAGGCTGTATCATTCATCTTCGTTTCAACTCTACTTTCCGTAGGTACACAGGATTATTAATATATGATAGCATTTTTTCGGAGGTGAAAATAATGAATCAATATATTACAGGCGAAATCATAAAGGAACTGAGAGAAAAGAACAGGCTGACTCAGGCTGACCTGGCCAGTCTGATTAATGTTTCGGATAAGACTGTTTCAAAGTGGGAGACAGGCAAGGGCTATCCTGATATTTCTCTGCTTGAACCACTGGCAGGAGTATTCAAGGTGTCGGTTGCGGAGCTTCTTGCGGGGGATGCTGTTGTGAATGCAAATGTTTCTTCAAATATGCTCAGATCCATATTCTATATATGTCCGGTTTGTGGAAATATTATCCACAGCATGGGAGAAACAGTAGTGCATTGCCACGGTGTTCAGCTTAAGCCGGAACCTGCGTCTGAGACTGACGAAAATCACTCAATAAACTGGGAAAAGGTTGAGGATGAATACTATGTTACTATAGAACATGAAATGACAAAAACACACAATATTTCTTTTATAGCGGCTGTTTCTCCGGACAGACTTCAGCTTGTCAAGCTTTATCCTGAGGGGAATGCCGAAGCAAGGTTCAAAATAAACGTGGTAAAAAGGCTTTATTTTTACTGCAACAGGGACGGATTATTCTATGTTGATATCAGAACAGCGAAAAACAATCGCATCAATAGATAGGCAGACCTTAGGCTGACGAAGTGACAGATTTGTCACTTCGGTGTCACCTATATAGATGTCTTTATTGCCTTCTTTTCGTTAGAATAATCATATCATCGAAAGGGAGGAAATAAATATGGAAATTTTAAAGGTTAATGATTTGAAAAAAACCTATACTACCCGATTTGGGGGTAATCAGGTACAGGCTTTAAAGGGAGTAAGCTTTTCTGTTGATGCTGGCGAGTATGTCGCAATTATGGGCGAATCCGGCTCGGGAAAAACCACGCTTCTCAATATTTTAGCTGCACTTGACAAGCCCACGTCGGGTTCTGTTTTTCTTGACGGAAAGCAGCTGTCAAATGTTGGGGAGGATGAATTAGCTAAGTTCAGAAGGGATAATCTTGGCTTTGTCTTCCAGGAATTCAATCTGCTTGACACCTTCTCTATAAAGGACAACATTCTTCTTCCTTTGGTGCTTGGCGGTATTGGACTGAATGAAATGAAGAAAAGACTGGAAAAGGTAGCTTATGAACTGGGAATTTCTGACATTTTATCCAAATTTCCCTATGAGGTTTCGGGCGGACAAAAGCAGAGAGCTGCTGCAGCAAGGGCGTTGATTACTAACCCAAAGCTAGTGCTTGCTGATGAACCGACGGGCGCCTTGGACTCACGCTCATCATCTGAGCTGCTAAGAGTGTTTTCAAATATTAATAAACAGGGGCAGACAATACTGATGGTAACTCACTCAACTGATGCGGCCTCTAACGCAGACAGGGTACTGTTTATAAGGGACGGCGTTGTTTTCCACCAGATTTTCAGAGGTGACAGCACAAACGAAGAGCTGTATAAAAAGATTTCTGATACTCTTACAATGCTTCGCACAGCAGGGGACACCGGTGCTTCAATTAAAACTCCGGGTAATTGTGCGGGGAATGAAGGTCTTGGCGTAAGGGGGCAGGAATAATGAAAAGGGGTTTATATAGAAAGATGGGATGGTCAAACATCCGAAAAAACTACAGGTTCTTTGTTCCTCGAATTACCTCTGAGGCAGGGCTTTTAGCCTGCTTTTACATTTCGCTGACCTTAGCCTTTGATGATAGGCTTTCACAGGTAAAGGGCGGGACCTATATTCCTACATTTATGTTAATTGGAACGGCCGTTCTTGCCATTCTTTCGGCAGTATTGATGTTCTACACAAATAGCTTTCTGATGAAGCAGAGAAGGGCTGAATTCGGCGTATACAATATTCTGGGAATGGAAAAGAAGCATGTTGGAAAGGTCCTTTTCCACGAAAGCTTTCTTAGCAGTATTATTTCCATTTTAGGTGGTCTGGGCTTGGGAGTGCTTTTTTACAAGCTTTGCTCCTTGCTTATTTGTAAGCTGCTAAAGTCAAAAATAATTGTGGGCTTTTACTTTATTACTCCTAAAACGCTGGCGCTTGCGGGAGCCTTTTTCATTCTGCTTGATATACTTACCTTCATCTACAACCGCATCGTTATATCGAGAATGAAGCCGGTTGAAATGCTGAAGAGCAGGTCTGCAGGAGAAAAGGAGCCGACAGTAAAATGGCTGCTGCTCTTAGTGGGAATTGCTGCGCTTGGTGCGGGTTACTTTATTTCAATTACAACCAAAAGTCCTTTACAGGCTCTGGAGCTTTTCTTTGTGGCTGTTGTGCTGGTAATTATTGGAACCTACTGTATTTTTGTAACAGGAACTACCTTTGTTCTTAAGCTTTTAAAGAAAAACGAAAGGTATTACTATAATAAAAAGCATATGCCTTCTGTATCGGGGCTTCTTTTCAGAATGAAGCAGAATGCTGTTGGGTTAGCCTCTATTGCAATATTAGCTACGGGCGTTTTGGTAATGATTTCCACTACTGTCAGCCTGTATTCCGGCTTACAGGGTACGCTTGATAAAAACTATCCACAGGATTTATATTTTTATGCACAGTATGAAAATACAGACGGAGTTAATACCTCGGTTCCTGCCGAGGAGCTTGAACGGATGGCCCGCAAGGCTGCAGATGATGTGGGGGTCAAAATTGAGTCTGTTGAAAATAACGACTATTTATCGGTTTCATATTACAAGGAAGGAAACAGATTGTATACCAAAAATGAGGTTGAAAATACCCTTAGTAAAACTGAAATCATGAATGGGATTGTGGATTGCATGTTCATAACAGAGGCCTCTTATACCGCGCTTACTGGAGAAACCCTAAGCCTTGGACGATATGAGCTTGGTGTATCAATGGTTTCTTCTCCTACTGGGAATTCAAAGGATGCCGATATGAGCGGGGAACTGGTCATTCATGGTAAAACCTACAAAATAGCTGAAAATATCGGTCTTTATCCGGTTAAGACTCAGATTCTTGCAAATGGTTTTCCGGTTATGGGTTTTGTGGTAGCTGATGATGAGGCCATGAAAGAAATTTTTGAAGCTCAGAAGGCTGGATATGGTAAATATGCTTCGGAAATGACGAACAGGATATGTGTAAGCTTTGTTGATAGAGAGAAGGCCTGCAAGGTAGGGGATGAGTTGACTTCGGAGATTAATTCGGAGCTTAATGCCTACCTTGACAGCATTGGATACGGGGACGCCTCGGCTGGTTATTCGATTGATACATATTGGGAAGCGAGAGAAGAGGTTACCGGAATGTACGGAACTCTCTTATTCTTAGGAATTCTTCTTGGAGCGGTTTGCCTCTTTGCAACAGTTCTGATAATATATTATAAACAGATTTCTGAGGGCTATGAGGATAGAGACCGTTTCCAGATTATGGAAAAAATCGGAATGACCACTTCAGAAATAAAGAAGACCATCAACAGTCAGGTTCTGCTTGTATTCTTCCTGCCTCTTATAGTTGCAGGCATACACATAGTATTTGCCTATCCGATGCTCAGCAGGATGCTCAGGGTGCTGGCACTTTACAAGCCGACGCTATTCCTGACCTGCAGCCTGATTTCGTATGCGGTTTTCGCGGTTGTGTACATTTTGATTTACCTTGGAACCTCAAGGACGTATTATAAGATAATAAAATAAGCGGTTCGATGATGCTTGAAACGAAAGATACCATATGAGGGTCGCATGAGAGTTTGTATCAATTCTCCCGACCACGCAATGACAGCCTATAATAAGGAGAAACTCATGTATAAAATCCTGCTGGTGGAAGACGACTACTTCCTCGCCTTAGAAATGAAAAAGCGAATAGAGGACTACGGTAACTCTGTGAAAACAATAGAGGATTTTCAGCATGTGACTGAAGAATTTGTTGCCTATCAGCCTGACCTTGTTCTTATGGACATAAAGCTTCCTTTTAAAGACGGGTATTATTTTACCGGCGAAATAAGGAAAATCTCCAACGTTCCGATAGTATTCATTTCCTCAGCCTCAGACGACATGAACATAGTAATGGCAATAAACATGGGCGGCGACGACTTCATTGCAAAGCCCGTCGAACCCATGGTACTCAACGCCAAGCTGCAGGCAATACTGAGAAGAACCTATGAGCTTTCGGACAACCTTAATACTATAGAGTTTTACGGAGCAGTCCTCAATATCAATGACAGCACAGTCGAGTATGAGGGGAAAAAGGTCGAGCTGACAAAAAATGAATTCCGAATTCTTCAGATGCTTCTGGAAAATCGCGGCAAAATTGTCAGCCGCGATGCCATGATGATAAGGCTGTGGAACGACGACTGCTATGTTGAAGAAAATACCTTAACTGTAAATGTTACCCGTTTAAGGAAAAAACTGGAAGAAGAAAGCCTGACAGGCGTTATTCTGACAAAGCCGGGCAGGGGGTACATCATTCCATGAGGATATTGAAGGACGTATTAAAGCGAAGAATGATAATAATAGTGTTGTGGGCGGTATTTGCAGTGGTTTTCTACGCAGTTTTCTCTTTGTACGAAATAATAGTCGAGCCGCTATACTATGCTTATGCTGTTACGCTCTTTATTCTCATAGTCTTCCTGTTTATAGACTTTATCAGAGAGTCCAGGCGCGCGGTTGATAGAGAATATGCCCTGAATGCGATAGCAACTGACCTTTCATACCTCCCCGAAGCAAGGTCTGCAGCGGAAGAAGACTACCAGAAAATGATAGAAAAACTTGGACGCAAAATGGAAGAGGTGGTTACGGACTTAAGCAGCGAGAAGCAGGATTATTTAGACTACTATACCGCATGGGTTCATCAGATTAAGACTCCAATTGCAGTAATGAAATTTAAGCTGGCAGAGGATACTCCGGAAAATCGAAGCCTCAGAGCAGAGTTGTTCAGAATAGAGCAGTACGTCGATATGGCGCTTCAGTACATAAGACTCGGCAGTGAAACAAACGACCTTGTTGTGAAAGAGATTGACCTTGATGAGGTTGTCAGAGAATCTATCCGCAGATTTGCGCCTCAGTTCATAGAAAAAAAGCTGAGACTGGATTATATTCCAATTAATGTAAAGCTCGTTACCGACAAAAAGTGGTTTATGGTAATTCTCGATCAGATACTATCAAATGCAATAAAATATACTCCTGAAGGAACAATAAAAATTTATGCGAATGAGGATGCTCTGGTGGTTGCGGATAGTGGTATTGGCATTGCAAAGGAAGATATTCCGAGAGTTTTTGAAAAAGGCTTTACGGGAAATAATGGAAGGCTGGGAGAAAAATCCACGGGACTTGGACTTTATCTGGCAAAAAAAGCTGCCGATATGTTGGGGCTTAAGCTGAGTGCAGAAAGCCACGAAGGTGGAACAAAGCTGAAAATAGGCTGGAAGCAGGAAAGCTTCAATAGAGCTGATTAAACTTAGATTATTTGGAAAATGCAACAAATTAACAAAATCAAAAGGGCCTTGAGAGAGCAATCTTTCGAGGCCTTTTGTGGTGTCAACTACTGTTATCACTGACCCGTCGGAGGCTAAAAGGTGTCATAAATAATCGTTCCCATTGACACCTTGTGGAATACTTTGCACTTAAGGCAGCCTGAGGTTACATCGTAAAATGAATTTTTTTATCGTTTCTAAAAATTGACACTACAATAATATTTTGCTATAATGAACACTGTTCATAAAGGGTGAAGCAGAGTTGAAAAGAGAGGTCTTATGCCAAAAATAATAGAAAATCTTAGTGCTGATATTATTGACGGAGCATTAAGAATAATAGAAAAAGAGGGAATTGAAAGACTGAATATCAGGCGGCTTTCTGCGGAGCTTGGAATTGCGGCTTCAACTATCTACAACTACTATGAAAACAAGGAAGCAATAGTGGGAGCGGCAGCCATGGTGATGTGGAACCGGACTCTCGAGGCTATTGATGACCTTTGCAGCTCAGAAATGAGTGGGTTGGAAATTCTATCTGCAATAACCGTAAGGCTTAGAACCTTCTTCAAACCGTTGTTTCTGTTTCATGTATCTTCAATCAGCAGGGAAGGGTCCTCATCCGGATTGCCGGGACACCAGGAAAACTACAAAAATGTAATAAAAGACGAGCTTTCCACAAAAATTGAAGAAATGCTTGTGAGAAGGGGAAGCAGCACAAGCGAAGCAAAGCTATCGGCAGAGGTATTCGCGGGATTGATAATAGCCTGCATGCATAATGACGACCTTGATATGGAAAGCATAGCCTCTGCAATGAAAGTAATAATTTAAAGGGGATATACTATATATTAAACTTGAAGGAGAATGACCAGATGAATGAAACTATCAAGAAACCAATGAAAAAAGAACATCTTGGCTGGATAATGGCGATTTACCTGATAGGGCTTTTTGTAGGAGCTCTGAGCACAGGAATAATTACGCCGGTCAGAACAATAATCCAGTCGTCTCTGGGAGTGGATGATCAGCTCGGAATATGGATGATTACCATTTATACCCTGTTTTATGCGGCGATTATTCCTATTGCGGGTAAGCTTGCCGACAGACACGGCAGAAAACTGGTATTTCTGATCAGTATCATACTCTTCGGTGCGGGGTCTGTTATCTGTGGACTATCTGCAGGAGCAGGCAGCTTTGCAATGCTCCTCATAGGCAGAGTTGTTCAGGCGATAGGTGCAGGAGGCATAATGCCAATTGCAACAGCAGAGTTTGGAACAAGCTTCCCTGAGGAAAAGCGCGGCATGGCGCTGGGCCTTGTGGGTGGTGTTTATGGTATTGCCAACGTCCTTGGAGCAACAGCTGGAAGTGCAATAATTGATATTTTCGGAACTGCCAACTGGGAGTGGATATTCTACATAAATGTGCCGTTCTGCATACTGGTAATAATTGGAAATATTATCTTCATTCCGAACCACAAGAGCGAGGCGGTTTATAAGATAGACAAATTTGGAACTCTCCTGATGACGGTGATTATTCTGGCTCTGCTTTATGGTCTTAAGAACATCGACTTCTTTGACTTCCTCAACTCTTTGACACAGACGGATGTTTATCCGTTCCTTATTCTGGCAATAATACTCATTCCGCTTTTTGTTCTGGTAGAAAAGAGGGCAGAAGACCCGATTTTCCATATGGAATATATGAAGAACAGCCAGATATTGGTTACCCTTATTATGGGACTCGTGGTTGGCTGCTCAATGATGGGAATGATATTTATTCCTCAGTTTGCGGAAAATGCGCTTAAGATTTCTACGGGTAATGGCGGATATTTTATAATCATCTTAGGTTTGTTTGCCGGAGCGGCTTCTCCGATAAGCGGTAAGCTTATAGACCGCTTTGGCTCAAAGCCTGTGCTTGGGGCGGGCTTCATTATTTCCATTGCAGGTGCCTTATATCTGGCATTCGTAGCAACAAAATTTGTTAACCTGATTAATGTAATAATAAGCTTGATCCTCATAGGTCTTGGTCTGGGTCTCAGCATGGGGACACCGCTCAATTACATGATGCTCAGACACACTAAGGACGAGGAAAGTAATTCAGCGCTTGCTACACTTTCTCTGATCAGGTCCATTGGTACTGCAATCGCACCGGCTATTATGGTTGGTTTTATCGCACAGGCTGGAGCAACAATGCAGGTTGACCTTATGGAAGCTCTTCCAGACATTCCTGAAATGCCGACGCTGGAACAGACGGCAGAGCTGCAGACTATAGTGGATGACCTCAGTGAAAGTGAGGAATTCCAGGAAATGATGGGCGATACTGACATTAACTCCATGCTCAATATGGACATGAATATGGATTTTGATATGACCTCTGGTGACAGTGATTTTGAGCTTCCTGATGACCTTTTGAAGGAGCTGCAAAACTCGGATGTAACTACTATTGTTCCTGCCTGCAAGGACATGGCGGAATATATGTTTGCGGCAAATACACCTGCGGTAATAGCTGATATTCAGGCCGGAATTCAGGAGGGAATTGACGGAATAGGCGACGGTATTAACGGAGTAAACTCCGGTATTACAGAGATGAAGTCTGGCATTAGCGAAATGGACAGCGGAAGCAGTGAGCTTAAGCAGGGAATAGCCGGTATAGGTCAGGGCATAACAGGTATGCAGTCAGGCCTTGCTCAGCAGGATGAGGCAATAGCCGGAATAAAGCAGGGCATTGCTGCTGCTGAGTCGGGTGCAATGGGACCAGTAAATCAGGAACAGGTAGACCAGATGAAGTCTCAGCTTGAACAGCTGACTGCTGCAAGAGACGAGCTGGCAGGAAAGCTCTCTCAGTCTCAGAGTCAGAAGCGTGAGATGGAAAGCGCATACAATCAGATGAATTCCGGTAAAAGTGAGCTTAATTCCGCAATTTCTCAGGCTGAGAACCAGCGAGACAAGATGGTGAGAGCTCAGGAATTAATGATTGATATGAAGGATGATATTCCGGCCCTGTTCGATCAGGCAGAGTCTGATTACATGAAGGCGATTGATGCAGACAGCGATAAGATTGAAGGTGTTTACCAGAAAACACTCAATAAGGGGTTCAAAAATATGTTTATCTGCGTTGCGGTATTTAACATTATTGGCTTTATACTGCTGCTGTTCTATAAAGACGACAGAAATATTGTGCGCAGAAAGGAAGATTAAGTTCTGATATGGGGGTGGTCCTGATGGCCACCTTCCTGATAGTTTTTGTTGACAGAGAAGATATTAATCTTTATAATAACCCGTGCAAGGAAAATGTTTTTGGAAAAATCAGAAGAAAACGGAGATTATTTATTCATGGTTGAACGAAGAAACACCATACAGAGGGAGCTTGTTCTTAATGCTGTAAGGGCAATGGGATGTCATGCGACTGCGGAGGAAATTTTCAATAAAATAGCAGAAGAGTATCCGACGATAAGCAAGGGCACCGTGTATAGAAATCTTAAAATTCTTGCTGAGTCCGGAAGCATAAAGAGGGTAGAAGTTCCGGAAGCGGCTGATTGCTACGACCATATCACATCTAATCACTACCATGTTCGTTGTATTAAGTGCGGCAGGGTTTTTGATGTTGATATGGATGAAATCTCTGACATCAGCGAAAAAATCAAAGATAAACGTGGTTTTTCATTTTTGGACTTTGATATAGTTTTTAAGGGTATTTGTCCAAAGTGCAGCGATTTAAAGAAGCTTGATTAGGATATAGAGGTGAGATAATGGGTACTTTGCTTGTAGTAATATTAGTGCTTGCGCTGATTGTGCTTGTGCTGTCTATTATTTTCAGAATAATTGGCTTTACTCTTCATTCGATATTTAAGCACCCGCTTGCAACAGCCGTGGTTGTAATAATATTGCTTGTTTGTATAAATTTGTATAGATAAATATGTAAAAAAGCAATCAACAGGTGGTAAAAATTACCATTTATTGATTGCTTTTTCTTATTCCTGACATTTTCTGCTTTCTTCAAATATTGCTCTATAAATAGTGCAAATTTCTGTTTTGCTGTCTTTGGCAAGAGCTTCTATTTCAAGCAGCTTTTCAGCCTCTCTTTTTTCGTCGAGAACAGGGAGG
>DCHA01000007.1:20963-21111 GCA_002315535.1 Firmicutes bacterium UBA1764
TTCTCCTTGTGGAAAAAGTGTTGATTATTTATAACATATCAGCCGCATCAACTGTCAAGCAGTGCGTCGCAAATAGCAATAGCTGCACAGGCCTCGATACAGGGGACTGCCCTTGGTACTATGCAGGGATCGTGTCTGCCGTTGATTT
>DCHA01000069.1:0-3005 GCA_002315535.1 Firmicutes bacterium UBA1764
CTAAGCGGCTTAATAATTGCGGGACTAATTAAGGATGACAAGCACAGAAGCAAAAGTATTTTGTACGAGGATTCTGAAATTCCGCTTAAAGAGTATCCGGAGCTTTACGCATATTTTGGGTCGATTCAAGAGGAAGTCCATAGATTTGCCATTTCTTATCATCATTCTCTGCGCGGAAAGAACATGCTTCGGTCGGAGCTTGATAATATACCCGGAATCGGTGAGAAAAGAAAAATCAGTTTACTAAAGACTTTTGGTAGCATTGATGCTATAAAAAGTGCTACAATAGATGAGCTATGTGCTGCGGAGGGTATGACCCTTAAAGCGGCAGAGAATATTAAGGAGTATTTAAAATGAAAAAAGTATTAAGCGTTCTGCTTGCTCTTGCTATGGTATTTTGCCTCGCAGCATGCGGAAATGAAGAAACAGTTGACGAAAACCTTCCTGCTTACAGCAAGAACCTTAACAATGGGGGAAGATTTAATATTAAAGCATCAGATTATGTAACACTCCCTGAATACAAGGGTGTAGACTTTGGCGATGAATTCTGGACAGTAAGCGACGAAGATGTTCAGGCTCAGATTGATTCACTCCAGTCCTCCTATTCAACAACCGAGCAGGTTACAAACCGTGCAATTGAATTCGGCGATTCCGTAAACATTGACTATGCCGGCACTATTGATGGCGTTGCATTTGATGGCGGAACGGCTACAGGTCAGACTGTAACTGCCGGAGGCACAAACTTTATTGATGACTTCCTCACTCAGATTATCGGACACTTCCCCGGGGATGAGTTTGATATAGAAGTTACCTTCACTGATGACTATGATAATGACGGGACGCTTAGCGGAAAGGACGCTGTATTTGCTATAAAGATTAACTATATCGCTGAAACAGTTCTTCCGGAAATAAACGATGAATTTGTTAAAACCAATTTCAGCGAAAGCTACGGACTTAACACTCTTGAAGAATTAAAGGCATATATTTATGATAGCCTTCTTGTTCAGACACAGCAGTCTCTTATCGACAACTACCTCGTAGAGAACTCAGTTGTATCCGAGGTTCCTGATGTAGTATATGAAAACCAGGAAGCTGCAATCAGACAGAATTATGAAGACACTGCCGCAAGCTACGGCATCGATGTTGATACTCTCATTGCATATTACGGAGCAGAAAGCCTTGATCAGGTTATCGAGGAATCTGAATCTCAGATCGTATCAATGGCTACAGACATCATGATTTATCAGGCAATTGCCGAAGCAGAAGGAATCGAAGTTAAGAACGTTGATGTTGCTGATTACTTCGAAGAGGCAAATGGCAGCAGAGATTATTCTTCAATCCAGTCAGCATATGGTCTTCCGTATCTGAAGATGGTTGTTACTGTTGATAAGGTTATCGACCTTATTCGCGACAGCGCTGTAAAATAAACAGACAATGAAAAAGGACTTGGCGAAAGCCAAGTCCTAATTTTTTTAGAATAATTATTCTTCTTCTGCAACGAGTCTGTCGAATTCAGCAGCTGCTGCTTCGAATTCAGCATCGTCCTCGATGTCGATAAGATCGAACTCTTCATCACTGATTTCCTTGTAACCATAGATGAATACGTCATCTGTTTCATCATCAGGGAGAAGTGCAATGTATTCTTTACCATTGCATTCATAAATGCCCATGATTTCGCATTCCATTACTTTTCCGTCTTCGAATTCAAGGGTAATAAATTCAGGTTCATCTTCTTCAACAACCGGTGCTTTTACCTGATCTTCTGCCATTTTTATATTTCCTTTCGTAAATTTATTATTATTAATGACTTAATAACTTTTTCGGATGCTAGCATTATATCATATGTTTTATGATTCTTTGTAGTATTTATTATAAAAACTTGAATCTTGCATTAGACTTCGGTAATGGGTTACAATAATATTTAGACTATATATATATGTTTAACGAAGAAAAATTGACAAAACTTGATATTTACGTATTAATTGTTGCTCTGTTCCTTGCAGTAGCAGTAGTTTTTGATTGTCTGAACATATATATGAACAGAGAATTGATTCCGACTCAAACCGAGATGGCGTTTAGGATGATTGCAGAGGATAATAATATCGCGCAGGAGGAGACTCCGGCAGAGGAGGGCGATACAACTGATGCGCCTTCATCAGAAGCACCTTCATCAGAGGTCAAGGAAGAGAAAAAGACAGAAAAGATTTGTCTGAATGTTTTGACTTATCACAGCTGCGACAACAGCGGTGGCAAATATTCTATTTCGCCGGAGGCCTTCGAGCAGCATATAAGCGCCCTGATTGACAAAGGCTACAGCTTCGTAAGCACGAGAGAAATAATCAATTGGGTTAAGGGTGATGGCGTACTTCCTGAGAAGCCGATTCTCATTACCTTTGATGACGGGTATACAAATAATTACGAAAACGCTTTCCCGATTCTAAAGAAATATAACGCAAAGGCAACTATTTTTGCAGTAGGAGGCTATGTCGGTGAATCGACAAGATCAGACGGAAGTGAAATAGAGCCGCACTTTACGCTTGAGCAGGCAAATGAGATGATAAACTCCGGCCTGATTGAGGTCCAAAGCCATACCTACGCTATGCATCAATCAGAGGCTGATGGTGAAGAATACAGAAGGGGCGTACTTAGCCTGGTTTCTGAAAGCGAAGAGGAATACGTTGAAAGTCTGGAAAACGACATTATTCATTACAAGTCAAATGTTCTTATTCCGTATGCAATGTCTTATCCGGAAGGACTATATACAACGATTTCTGAAAGGATATTCTTTGCGAACGGAATAGAGATAAGCTTTTTCTCAAGGCCAATTCGGAATACTCTTGTGAAGGGCAATACAAACTGTTTGCATTTAATCGGCAGAATTGATTGTGACAGCATGAGCGCCGAGACAATGCTGTCAAAGTTGTACAAGTAAAATGTACTTGAAAAAGGAAACTTGTTTGGTATAATTAACTGTACGTGCAGGTATGGCGGAATTGGCAGACGCG
>DCHA01000069.1:3045-4618 GCA_002315535.1 Firmicutes bacterium UBA1764
TTCGAGTCCTCTTACCTGCACCATAAAACATTAGGAAAGGATAGGAGCTTTCTATTGTTTTAGCAATACTAAGGAAAGCGATGGGATTATTATGGCAAAAGATTATGGTGTCAGCATTAGTTCTGACGTAAGCGAAACAATAATCGGACCAAAGACCAGATTCAAGGGAACTGTAAATACAGACAAGCCTATCAGAATCGAGGGTCTTTACGAGGGAACAATTGAATCCTCAAGCACCGTAACAGTTGCAGAATCAGGCACCTTTGATGGAACATGTAATTGCAAGTGCTTTGAGCTTCAGGGAAAGGCAAATGGAAAGGTTAATTGCAGCGATGTCTTAAAGTTCGCAGTTACCGGAAAGTTTACCGGAGACGCTGTTACCGCAAATGTAGATATTCATCCGGGCAGCGATTTCGACGGCACCCTTAAAATTCAAAAGAATCAGTAATAAAAAAGAGGTTCATCCAAGAACCTCTTTTATTTTTTCTTCTACTAATGCCGCAACGGATTTTGTATTTTTATCTTCCAGAGTGCTCGGTTGTATGGGCTTAAGTATGCTCAGCTTTACCGTGCATGGCTTTATTTTATGGAATTCCTCCCACGCGTGGTAGCTGCCATCTATAACGAAGGGTACAATTGGAACTGCGGCTCTGATGGCGGGGCGGAAGGCTCCGGCTTTAAGTTCTCCCATCTCATGCTTGCGGCTTCTTGTTCCTTCAGGAAAAACGATAATGCTTTTTCCTGATTTCAAATGCTCTTCAACTTTTGAAAGACTTTCTACCGATGCTCTGGCATTTCCTCTGTCTATGAAAACGCATTCCAGCATTCTCATCCATGAGCCGATAAAGGGAATTTTTTCTGCTTCCTTCTTTGCGAGGAAGGGCTTGAGCTTGCCCATCTTCGTGAGTGTCACGAGCATGTCAATGAGACCCTGGTGGTTACCGGCGAAGAATGCCGGCTCATCCGGAATGTTTTCAAGTCCGGTGACATCAACCTTTAGTCCGCCGACCCAGAATATGAGAGGATAGAACAGATTAAGGATGAACTGGGGAAGCGTCTTTCTCGTTTTAGAAAAAAGCTTGCAAATTACCCAGACCGGAAGGGTCAATATAAATGCAATTGCAATTGTAAAAAACCACAAAAAAGTTCGTAACATAGGAATATTTTATCACAAGTTGTGGTAAAATATTAAGGTTATTTTATTTGTAAGGAAAGAAAAAGAATATGGATACTAAAAAAATAATTAATATCGCGGTAATTGCTCACGTTGACGCAGGCAAGTCTACTCTGGTAGACGCCTTCCTGGCACAGTCAGGTGTATTCAGAGAAAATGAAGAAATGCTTGCACAGACAATGGATAGCAACGATCTTGAAAGAGAACGTGGAATTACTATCTATTCAAAGAATTGCTGCGTTATGCACGACGGTTACAAAATCAATATCGTAGATACTCCGGGCCACGCAGATTTCAGCTCTGAGGTTGAGCGTATCATCAAGACAGTTGATACTGTTATTCTGCTTGTAGACAGCTCTGAGGGTCCAATGCCGCAGACAAGATTTGTTCTTTCAAAGG
>DCHA01000055.1:0-8118 GCA_002315535.1 Firmicutes bacterium UBA1764
ACAAGAAGGAAGGCCCAAAGCGCATCGAAAGACGCATGGAGGATGACCCTCGCTTCAAGAACCTCAAGGAAGGCGAAATGATGGCTGATGTAGTTGTTGTTGCCGCCGGAATGTCTGGTCTTACTGCCGCAACTCAGGCTGCAGAAAAGGGTGCAAAGGTTGTTGTATTTGAAAAAGGTACAACAACAGGCGGAGCCGCTAATATGGGTATGGCATTCTTTGCTGTTGGATCAAAATATCAGCGCGATCAAATGGATACCTATACTCCTGATGATGCTTTTCGTTTCTTTATGGAATATACACATTGGAAGGCAGATGCCAACACTGTTCGCAGATGGTTTAATATGAGTGCTGATACAATCGAATGGGTTGAAAGCTTCGGCGTTGAATTCCTTGGTGCATATAAGTATTTCCAGGATAGCCGTGCAACACAGCATATGGTTAAGATCCCCGGAGCAACAAAACCGGCAGAGCGTCAGGCATCAAGAATGGTAAAGCTCATGACAGATTATGCTACTGAAATGGGCGTTGACTTCCACTTCAATTCACCGGTTAAGAGCATCATGCAGGCAGAAGACGGCAAGATTATTGGCGTTGTTGCTGTTGATGAGACCGGAAAAGAAATCAAATGCTATGCAGATGCTGTTATCGTAGGAACCGGCGGCATTGGTAACAATGTAAAGATGATCAAGGATGAGCTTGGATTTGAATGGGGCAAGGATATGTTCACATTCAGAATCCCGGGCATGGACGGCGACGGAATGAAGATGGTATGGGAAGTTGGAGGCAAAAAGATGCCGCTTTCCATGGAAATCATCTACAATACTCCGGGCGTAACCGATGTATTTAAGACTCTCTCAGAAACAATGAGACAGCCATCCTGCATCATGGTTAATCCACATGGCGAAAGAATTATCAACGAGCAGATTATGAATAATACTACCTATACCGGAAACGCAATACTTCAGCAGACCGGTCACAGGGCATATTCAATCATAGGCAGCGACGGAATAGATTATTTCAAGGAACACGGTCTTGACTATATAACCTATCATCACAATGTAAAGGATCTTAAGAATTGGGAAAACGAAAAGAGCGCATTCTTTGCAGGCTCTGAAGGTGATGTCAGCAGCTCAGTATTTGGTGCCGGCAACGGGGTTTCATACAAGGATAAGGATTCCGCAGATGAACAAAACTTCTATGAGCTCAATTCCCTTGAAGAGGTTGCCGCAGTAATCGGCTGCCCATATGAAAAGCTCAAGGCAACTATTGATGAGTACAACAGCTATGCCGGAGGCTATGATGCTAAGTTCCTCAAGCCTTCAAAATGGCTTAGACCAATCACAGGTGACAAGTTCTACGTTGCAAGGCATTTCCCGTCAGGATACGGTTCACTCGGTGGCATTAAGGTAAATTATAACATGGAGTGTCTTGACTGCGCTGACGAGCCGATTAAGGGCCTTTATGCATGCGGTACAGATGCTGCTAATGTCTTTGCCGGAGAGTATTGCTTCTATCATCCGGGTTCAACAATGTCATGGGCAATGAACTCAGCCCGCATTGCTGCAATGGAAGCTGTAAAGTATATTGAGTCTTCTGAAAAGTAATTAATAAAGATAATAAAAAACTGATACCGCTGGGTATCAGTTTTTTATTGGCCCGAAGGCCTTTATCGTTGTTTAAGAATATGAATTCTATTCAAACTTAAGATCGTATGAAGAGAAGTCAGCAGCAGCCTTGAGTACAGCCTTGAACTGATCAACTGTTCCGTTAGCTTCGCCTGTAGCAAGAGCAGAATCAACCTTTGCTTCCATGATTGCGGACCACCATGCATCGAAGTCAGCATCGCTCATATCAACAAATGTTACACCCTGTGCTTCAAGGTCAGACTTTTCTGTTACGAGAGCCTTCTCGTATGTTTCAACTGAGAATGCAGCTGTAGCATCAGCAGCTTCCTGGATGGTTGCCTGTGATTCTGCTGAAAGACCATTCCACCATGCAAGGTTTACTGTTAAGAAGTTACCTGCTGTGTATGTGTTATCATACATCCAGTAAGGAGCTACTTCCTGAACACCCATTGATGCAAGTGCTGAAGATGCCATCTGTGATGCATCAACAAGACCTGTGTCGAATGCTGTGTAGTAATCCCATGGGAATACTGCTTCTACTGTGAATCCTAAAGCTTCGAACTTAGCAGGTTCCATGTTAGCGAATGATGCTGAGTTCTTTGCAAGATCAGTAAGATCTGTGAACGGGAAGTTTGCGATGAAGCAGTTAGCACCACCAGCAAGAGCTGTTAAGTACTTAATGCCAGCCTTTTCAGCTTCTGCCTGAAGAACAGCTGATGAATCAGCGTTTTCGAAGAGCAGGTTGTTGAAGTAGTCAATTCCGTTCTTAACTGTGTCAGGTGCGAAATCTGGAACACTGCAGAGGAAAGGAAGAACGTCACCATGTGGGTTGTGTCCGAGTGCTACCATCTGTACAGCACCGGAAGCTACACCATCAAGTTCGCCCTGGGAATCAAATAATGTTCCGCCGTAGGTAACCTGTACTGTGATGTTTCCTTCTGAGAGTTCCTGAACTTTGTTTGCGAAATAAGCAACGAGTTCTCCGCCTGTTTCAGTTTCCTGATATGTTGTTGAGAACAGGATGTTTACTTGCTCAGCAGCTGGTTTTTCTTCAACAGGAGTTGTGTCTTCTGTTTTTCCGCATGCCGCAAATGCAAAGATCATTGCGAGTGCGAGAATGATTGATAATAATTTTTTCATGTTTCCTCCATTTAAATATTTTTTCATCGATATTTTAAAACTATTAAAACAATAGCTTTAGCCAAGAAGTGATGGTAACCAGGTTACTATGCCCGGAAGCAGCGAAATGAGTATTACCATAGCTACTTCACAAACGAAGAAGGGCAGTACACCTGAGAATACCTTTGATGGACTTACTCTGAGGGCATTTGATGTTGCAAATACATTCATTCCGATAGGAGGCGTAAGTCCTGCAATTTCCATCATGAAGCAAAGGCTTATGATGATTGCATATGGGCTGTATCCGAGATTACATAAAATCGGGAATACAACCGGGACAGTTATAATAATGATACTCATCATATCCATTACGCATCCGCAGAACATATAAAGTACCATAACTAATAAGAAGATTACGAATGCCGGTGCATTTACGCTTGCGATTAACTTTGAAAGATAACCTGCGAGTGTTGACTGTGATACGAATCTTGAGAAGAGCTGTCCGCCAATGATTATTGGGAATATGCCTGCTTCCATGATTGCGGATTCAACAACGCATGCCCAAATCTTCTTTACCGGAAGTCTTTTAATCAGCGCATAAACAACAACTGCTACAGCTCCAACTGCTCCGCCAACTGTTGCTGTGAACCATCCCATCATTGTTCCACCGATTATTAATCCGAAGAGAATGATGATAGGAATAAGGTATCTTAATCCTGCAAATCTATCTTTCCAGTTAATAGCCTCATTAGACTTTGGTGGAAGTGCTCCTTTGCGAACTGCTCCTACAATGCGAACAGTGATGCATAAAGCAATTGCTGTAATGATTCCCGGAACAATACCGCCGGAGAGCGCTGTGCCTACAGAAATTGCAACTGATTTACCTGCAACCTGAATAGGGCTTGGTGCGATGATGCAGAACATTAAGATTCCCATTGATGGTGGGATTAATGTTGAAAGCGCTCCGGAAGCTGCGATGCAGCCCAGTGAAAGCTTTTCATCATATCCACGCTTTCTAAGCTCAGGCAGACTTAATTTACCGAATACGATATTGCCGGCTATTGATGATCCGGAGCAAGCTCCAAATACTGCATTTGCGGCAACAACTGTGTAGAGCAGGCCGCCCTTAGTTCTTTTAAGCCATGACTCAAAGCAGTTAAATGCTCCTTCTGCAACACCTGTTTCGCCAACTAAAGCACCTACAAGTGAGAACAAAGGAAGAACGGCGTAGTTATAGTTTGCACCAAGGCTGTAAACGCCTGTTGTAAACTGAGTAACCATCATTGCCGGGTTGCCACCGTTTAATACAAGGAAGCCGAAAAGTGAGGCTGTAAGCATTGAGATGAATACTGGAATTCCGAGGAATACCATAACCATCATGATAAGGAAGAAGATAATTCCTATTGTTGTAGCTGCCATTACTTTTCACCTCCTTCGGATTTATCATCATCGTTGCCAGGCATACGTTGTTCGTTTGGATAAAGATAAACACCGGGGTTAACACCCTCGTATTTTCTGAAACGTATCATTCTGACAATTGCCCATACGAAGGAAAATCCTAAAAGGAAAAATCCAAGGCAGTGGCAAACGGTAAACGGCCATTCCGGCCAGAAGTTTGTTGTAATTCTTGTGTTTCTTGCAAAGTCATTAACGAGTGTTGTTGATGCTGCACAATATGAGATGTAGAAAGAAATCCCGGCACCTAAAACATGACCGATAAGCATGAATATTTTTTCGAGCTTCGGGAACTTATGAATTAATAAATCAATTCTTGTATGCCCCTGATCAAGAGTAACCCATCCTGCGGCAAGGAATACCAAAGGAATATGGAAATACTGAATGATGTAAGTTGAATTTCTGATACCATGTATGCCCTCAATCCCGGCCTTTTGGAGCTTTTCTCCAACGACATTAAAGAAGGCTACAAACATAACGACAAGTAAAGCTATAGCTGATAAATAGCAGAAAAACTTCAATACTTTTCTTACTTTGCTGTCTACTTTAAGAAATGCATCGAAATTATCGTTCTCCGGGTTAGAGAACTGTTTTTTTTCGCCCATGGAATTTCCTCCTATCCTGTGTTTGTTACTTTATTATCTTACCATTCGAAAGAGAATAAGGGCTATTCTTAAACGTAGTAACCATAATGTTCTGTAATGACTAATAGAATTTTTAATAGATTATAATAGAATAAATAATATTAGGTAGATGTGTTTGGAGTAAGTATGATAAGCGCAAAAACATTATTTGAAAAAACAGAAAATGAAGTATCTAAACTTGTTGTAGGAAAGTCGGCGCAGCTCAAATTAATCACCTCTGCGATACTCGCTGATGGGCATATTTTGCTTGAGGATGTTCCGGGCGTGGGAAAGACAACATTAGTCAAGGCAATCTCCAAGGCTCTGGGCTGCGATACAAAACGCATTCAGTTTACCCCTGATTTACTTCCTTCGGATGTTATCGGGACCAACATATTTGATAGAAAAACAGGGGAGTTTAAGCGACTTGTTGGCCCTGTAATGACTAATATTCTTTTAGCAGACGAGCTAAACAGAGCGATTCCAAGAACTCAATCTGCACTGCTTGAAGCTATGGAAGAAAAACAGATCAGCATCGACGGCGTATGTGAAAAGCTGCCGAATCCGTTCATTGTTCTTGCGACTCAAAACCCTGTTGAATCAGAGTCGACCTTTAAGCTTCCCGCTGCACAGTTGGATCGTTTCCTTATCTGCATTTCGATGGGCTATCCGACCGCAGCAGAAGAGCTTGAGATGCTAAAGCTGGTTGGAAACAGCATTGATTATGACCAGATACAGTCGGTATCAAGTGCCGGTGATATAGAAGAAATCAAGCTTGAATGCAATTCTGTATTCATCAGTGATGAAGTGCAAAACTACATTATCTCAATAACTAATGCTACGAGAGAAAACCCGAATATAAGGCTCGGTGCAAGCCCTCGTGCTACTCGCGCTTTATACAGAATCGCAAGATGCTATGCGGCTATTTCCGGAAGAAATTATGTTATCCCCGATGATGTAAAAGAACTGGCTAAGGTTGTTTTAGGACATAGACTTGTACTCAACTCTGAGGCTGTAATGGTTGGCAAAACCGCCTCCTCAATCATTGATGAGATTATCGCATCAATACCTGTCCCACCACTTAAGGAGAACATGTTTAATGAATAAACGCAAGCATATAGACTATCAGTCTGCATTGCTTGTTTCAAGCGCGGTAATAATTGGGGCCTTCATTGGAGCAATTATTTCATGGGCAATAGCTTTTAACGAGCTTGCGGTATTGTTAATGTCACTGTCTGTAGTCGGGCTTTTCAGCCGTCTTTGGGGAATGCATTCATTAGATTCAGTTGAACTGGAATGCAAGGACGACAGATTGATTATTTGCGTTGGCCAAAAATTTACCAGTCACTATACGATAAGGAATAATAAGCTTCTGCCTCTTATTTGGATAGATCTTTGTATGGATATCCCTGCCAGAGATTGTATTATCGCAACTTCGGAAATAAAAAAGATAGAGTTTGAAAAAACAGAAGGCGAAATCTTGGGCCGAAGCTCATGCCTTCTTAAGAGATTTGCCTTTTTAGCGCCTTATTCGGAGCTTGAATGGGATGTTGAATGGACCGGAAATAAAAGAGGGGTCTTTATTCCGAAAAACCCTATAATGCGAAGCGGGGATGGCTTTGGCCTTTGCCAGAGCTTCAGACCGGTTGATAAATATCCCAGCAAATGCTATGTGGTGTGGCCTCAGATAATTGATGTCAATATCGATCGCATAGTAAAGAATGTATTTGACGGAAAAACTCCGCGTCATGGATATTTCGAAGATATTTCGCTTCTCAGAAATGAGCGTGAGTATAAACCAACAGATTTATGGAAAAGAATCGATTGGAGATCTCTGGCCAGAAGTGATGAACTTCTTGTAAAGGAATATGAAACGATTTCACCTCAAAGCTTTGTCTTTATACTTGATATCAATTCTTTTGATGATAAAGAAAAGGCAATCAGCGTGTTGGCATCTTGTTTGTTCAAGCTGAATCAATCAGGTTTTCTTGCAGGTATTTCAATCCCCGTAGCGGGCAGCGAAAGATGTCGGACAATTGAGCCATCGGAAAACAGTTTTAATTTGTCGATGTATGCATTGTCCGCACTGGATGAAGAGGCTGCTACAGATGATTTTGATATAGACGGGATTATGTCAGTCGCAAACAGCGGCTCAAGCATTTGGATAATATCGGATGCGGTAAATAAACCCGCAGTTATTCAGATACGAGACAGACTACACGATCACCGTATCGATTATATTAGCAACTCCTATGGCAATGGAGTAAGTTTTCCGGAGTTAATAAAGTGAGCTCATCCTCAAAATTAAGGTTTATTTCAGGAATAGGTAATACGCTTGCATATACGTGTATTTTTTACATGGTTGCGATGGCACTGATTGTGACTTCAAAAGCCTGGGGAATTGCATTTGTGTATTTGCTTGCGATGCCTTTGGTTTACTCCGTTTTTTGGAGAATCTTTTTCATTAAGGAGAAGGCTCTACCGCTTGCAATTCTTGTTTTTGCAGTGCTGTTTATTGCACAGATATTGTTTTATGTAAAAGTTTCTGCTACGCCGATTGCTTTCAGATATTTGATGATGATAATAATCGGATCAGGTATATGTGTTGGGCTTCCTTTGTACTTCACATTGAATGAGATAAAGCTGCAGAAGCATTTAATGACTATAGACTACATGGCTTTATGTGTTGCATTCACATTCCTTGTGCGAAATGCTTTAAACATAAAGCTTCTGGATTCAATACTGATAACGCTTGTATTGATTCTTGATATATTTGTTGCCGCATACATGCGAATTAATGAAGTGGATTCAGTTGATTCCGATGATTCGCGCAGGGCTATTACGCTTACGCTTTGCTGCAGTGCAATACCTGCGGTGATAGTAATTGCGGCCAGCATGATATTTTCCAAGTCTAAAAATGCCAGTATTTCGGTATTTAAATCAATAGCTCTTTTGCTGAAATATATATGGAATCTCGTGGAGACCTTCTTTGGATGGATTTTTTCACACTTTTCCGCAAACAGCAAATATGAATCGATAAAGCTTGAAGAAATACCTTCAATTGCGAATGTTGAGAACGCTTTAGAAGAGTCCAATGTAAATATCAATTATGCTTTGGTGATGGTATTGCTTGCAGCCTTGTTTATTGCGGCTTTGGCAGTGGTTATCATTTTGTTTAGGAAAAGCAAGCTTGTATCAACTCAGGAGAAAGGCGTTTTTATTGATTCTGTCAGACGCAGAAGGATATCTCAGATAAGCATTTGGGATAGGCTAAAGGCTCGCCTTTCATTTGA
>DCHA01000055.1:8274-27117 GCA_002315535.1 Firmicutes bacterium UBA1764
GACACATTGGATGCGAATTATTACAGTCATGCATCACTAAAGCTTTCAGACAGTGAGTGCAGTGAGATGCGTAAATATATTAATAAAATAATTCAATGAAAGAAATATCAATTACCGTAGATGGTATAACTAAAAAAGAATACATTCAGTCCACTCAGCTGATGCTTAAGCGTGTGTTTATCATTCTTGGAACTGCAATGATTGTATTTTGCGGCATTATTATTTTTGCCATGAGTGATTTCACTTTAAAGGCATTGCTTGCGCCTGTTGGTATTTATGTTGCAATAGTACTGATAAGTGAGGCTTCCTTTATACTGGGCTATAAGGATCAGCTTGCAAGTATTGACCCGATTGAATACAGACTAAATGAATCTGAATGGCAAATTGAAACATCAGAGGAAATAGTAATAGTCCCATGGAATTGCACCCCGAAGATTGCAAAGACTCGCGATGGCTTGTTCCTTTACAGTGATGAGGTATCATCCAATATTTTGCCCAAAAGGCTCTTGTCAAAGGATGATATCCAGCTAATTGAAAAATGGTATAAGGCGTCAAGAGCTGCATATAAAAAATATGATAAAGAGAAAACAAAAGAAGAAATGAAAGAATTCCGGCAGGAACACAAATGGATTCAGTTCTGGACTGCCGAAGGAAGAAAACAGTTAAGAGAAAAGTTTTATAACAATCGTTTACATTGAGTAGTAGGAGGATAAAATGTCACAACAATACGAGAGTTTACTATCACCGATTAAGATTGGAAAGTTTCTGCTGAAGAACCGTTTGCAATCTTCTAACTCCACACCTCATTTTTCACAGGGGCCGGAGAATTATCCTGCAGAGCCACTTATTGCACATTGGCTTGGCAGAGCAAATACAGGGGCCGCATTTGTGACCATTTCCGGAATGGATGACAACTACATGAACCCTGCAAATTTCCCTGACTTCTTGGATATTCCGCATTTCCCCGATTTCGATATTTATGATCCGAAGTGCCAGAACTATTTTACTGAGATGATTGAAGCTATGCACTATATGGGCACACTTGTTTCCGGATCATTATTCTCTGCTAATAAGCATTATCGTTATAGAAATGAAAAGGGTGAATTCGAATGCATTGATCTTACACCGAAGAGAATCACTGATGGTCCAATGGGCGCAATCGCTATGATGGCTCCGGATATTTATGATGAAGATTTTGACAGGGCAACACTTGAAAAGGTCGCAAAGTCATATGGACAAAGAGCCGCAAAATACAAGCTCATGGGCTTTGATGCTGTAACAATTCATATGAGCTACAGAGCTCAGCTTCCGGGACAGCTTCTTTCACCGCTGACTAATCACAGAACCGATGAATTTGGTGGCAGTCTTGAAAACCGCGCACGCTTTTCAATAATGATTTTCGAAGAAATCAGAAAGGCTGTCGGCAACGATATGCTTATTGAAATTCAATTCTCCGGAGAAGAGCGTGAGGGCGGATACAGCTTTGAGGATGGTCTTAAATTCTTAAAGATGTTTGAGCCATACGTTGATATCGTTCAGGTAAGATCTCCGGAAGGCGATGAGAATCATCCGATTCCATTTGAACTCAACCCGACACCTTTCCTTGATCTCGCATCAAGGGTAAAGGCTCAGGGCTTTGATTTCCTCGTTTCAAATGTCGGAGGCTTCTTCGATCCTAAGGCTGCAGATGAAGCAATCAGGGAAGGCAAGCTCGATCTGGTTGCAATGGCTCGCGCATGGATATCAAATCCAAACTATGGTGATTTACTCTATGAAGGTCGTCCTGAGGATATTGTACCTTGTCTCAGATGCAATAAGTGCCACGGAAGAGGGCAGCATGATGTATTCGTTTCAACATGTTCTGTAAATCCACACTATGGCTTTGAAGTTGTTGACAAGTATATTCCAAAGGAAAGCGGCAAGAAGAAAAAGATCGCAGTTATCGGTGGTGGCCCGGGAGGAATGCAGGCCGCAATTCAGCTTGCAGACAAGGGGCATGATGTAACACTCTACGAAGCTACCGACAAGCTCGGTGGCGCAACCATTCACTCTGACTATGTCAACTTTAAGTGGACTTTAAAGCAGTACAAGGATTTCTTGATTAATCAGACAAAGAAGCGTGATATCAAGATTGTGATGAACACCAGAGTAAACGCTGAGATGATTAAGGATCAATACGACGCTATTGTTGCCGCAGTTGGCGCAGAGCCTGTAATCCCGAATATCCCGGGAATTAACAGCGAGAATGTGTTCGTAGCAACAGATGCTATTATGAATCCGGAAAAGATTGGCGAAAACGTTGTTGTAATCGGCGGCGGAGAGGTTGGCGTAGAAACTGCAATGTATTTTGCTCAGATGGGAAAGAATGCTACGGTTATCGAAATGCGTGATATGCTCGCAGCTGATTCAACATTCATTCACTACAGAGAGATGTTCAAAGAAGCATGGGAAAAGCTTCCTAACTTCCATTCAGTTGTTAACGCAACCGCAAAGAGCATCGAAAGCAATTCTGTTATTTATACTGATAAGGACGGTGCAGAGCACGAGCTTAAGGCTGATTCAGTGGTTCTTTCAGTCGGCATGCGTTCAAAGAAGGACGAAGCTCTCAGCTTCTATGGGGCTAGCGATCATTTCTATCTGATAGGAGACTGCTACAAGCCGGGTACAATTCAGACAACCACAAGAAGTGCATATGTAACGGCCGCAAGAATATAGTGAAAGGATAAAAATAATATGATAATTGATTACGATCAAAAGACAGTTGTTATTACCGGAGGCGCAGGCGGAATAGGTTATTCCGTAGTAAAAGCTTTCCTTGAATCAAATGCAAAAGTTGCAGTTGTTGACTACAGTAAGGATGCCTTAGATGCATTGGTAAAAGATTTAGGATCTCTTGGAAAGCTTAAGTGCTATTCAGTTAATTTGTCCAATGTAGAAGAAATCGCTCCGGCAGTAAAGAATATCGTTGATGATTTTGGACAGATAGATATCCTTGTTAATATTGCCGCAATTATGGGTGGCGGTGATGCTTTAAAGATGACCGTCGAGGATTGGGACAGAGCAATGAATATCAATTCCAGAGGCTTGTTCTTTATGATGCAGCAGGTTGTTGATCAGTCCATGAAGAATAATGGCGGATCCATAGTTAATTTCGCATCCATGGCAGGAATCAGGGGAATGAATCCTCCTATGTGCAGTGCGTGGTATTCCGCAACAAAGGGTGCTGTAGTGGCATTAACTATGCAGGCCGCAACAGAATGGGCTCATTTTGGTATCAGAGTTAACGCCGTTGCTCCGGGCGGAGTTGAAACTCCGGCAATGAGAAAGATGGGAATCCCTGCAGGCGCTACAGATCCTATTCCTCTTAAGAAGCTTAACCAGCCTGAAGATATCGCAAATGCTGTTATCTTCCTCACCAGCCATATGGCACAGATGATTACAGGACAGACCTTGATAATTGATGGCGGTGCATCCATAGTTGGATTCTAAATCCAGAAAAGATAATTAAAGAGCTATGCCCCAATCGGAGCATAGCTCATTTTTTTAGTATTTATAAAATCCCTCGCCGGAGGCTTCACCCATCTTGCCATCGTCCATATATTTCTTGAGCACTTCTGCCATGCCCTTGTAGTTATATGGTAGCAGCATTTTCTTCAGAAGTGGACTGATAAGTCCCGGAACCTTCTGGTACTGAAGAACAATCTCGTATGCTGTTGCAAGGCCTACAGTATCGATAATCTGGAAGGGTCCCTTTGGGGCACCTGTGCCTCTTGTCCATGCGAGATCGATACTCTTTGCATCGGATACTCCGTTTACAAACAAATCAAGTCCGCTGAGAAGGAAGGGTACCAGCAGCGAATTGAGCAGATATCCGCTCTTTTCCTTTAGTATTGGAAGGGCGAGCATTCTGATATCGTTTGCAAACTCAACAACCTTATCAAAGCTTTCTTTACTTGTCTGGGGCTGTGCCATTACCTCTGCTGTGTTGTTCTTCCAAATAGAATTTGCAAAGTGAAGAGCAAGGAATTTATCTGGTCTTCCTGTATATTTTGCAAATGTCGAAGGAAGCAGTGTTGATGAATTTGATGCAAGAATAGTATTCGGGTCAAGAAGCGGTGCAATCTTCTTGAAGGTATCAATCTTATCCTGCTCATTTTCAGTCAAACATTCAATGATTAGATATGCATCTGAGAAAGCGGCCTTCATATCAAGTTCATATTTAATGTTCTCGTATGCTTTGTTTACTTTTGCAAGGCATTCTTCTTTGTTCAGTTGTCCTTCATCTGCAATACCAAGGCACCATGGACCTGTTCCATCTGCCATTTGGTTGATTGCGTTAATGTAGGATTCCTTTACCTTGTCAATCTTTGGCTTTGCACGTTCTATACTTGACTCGCTTCTAAGCCACATCGTAACATCAAATCCGCAATATGCAGTTTGAAAAGCGATTTGGCTGCCAAGAACGCCACCGCCGATCAGCGCAATTTTTCTACCCATTTAAAACTCCTTTCTTTGAAGGATAAAAATATTGGCTGATTATACCATTATTTTTTTTTAATTTTCAATAGAAATATGAATAGAATTATGAATAGTTATTTTTTAGACAGAATAAATAGCTTTTATTGATGTCATGATATAATAGTATGGTTGAATAATCTCAATATGGGTACCATGAAAAACAGAAATAAAAAAATAGAATTTCATATTTTTTTGACGAGTATAGTGATAACGCTTATTGCCACTATTATCTTTATTTGGCGTCTTAATTTTGCTCCGCTATATGATAACAGTATGGCAAGTATGTCAATAGAGTTGATATCGCTGTTTTTGATAAATGCTTTTATTGGTGGTTGTGTGGCTGATCATCCTATGGATGAAGAGTTTAACAAGCTGTTTTGCGTTTTCCTTCATGTAATTGACTTATCTTGGCTTTCAGATATTTGTGTTTGGGCGTTTGATGATTTTAACGCTCAAATATTTGTCAACTTAAACATCTTATCGAATACCATTTCCATTTTTTTAAACTTCTTTGTTGTACTACGATTTGGTGTATATCTGTTTTATGTATTTCCGGTAAAAAAGAAATGGCATGAGAGTTTTCTTAAAGTAATAAAATGTTATGGGTTACTTATCATTGCTGCATTAATCATAAATCTCAGTTTCCCTTTTATTTTCAAAATAGTTTATGGTCATTATGTTGAACTTGTTGGTGAAAATGTCTGCACATACATCAATGAAATAATAATGATTATTATTTTGATTGCTGCGGCATCTCAGCCTATGGATGGAGTTGAAAAGATTGCGGTGTTGATATACTTAGGGCTTCCTGTAATTGGTATGTTCATGCAGATGAATCTTAGAGGTTTCGCATTTTATCAAGCATCAATGAGTCTTTCGACAAGTATCTTATATGTAAACGGACATCTTCGCCAAAGTAGCTTGCTTCAGCAACAAAAAGTGCAGCTTACAGAGCAGCATTCGGCTATCATGCTTTCGCAGATTCAACCCCATTTTATGTACAATACGCTTACTTCAATTGCAAGCTTATGTGGAACTGATCCGGATACGGCCGAGCAATTAACTTTGAAATTCTCTAAATACATGCGAGACAATATGAATGCTTTGTCTAGCAATCATACTGTGCCTTTAACTGATGAGCTTGCTCATGTTAGGACATACGTTGACATAGAAAAGGTTAGATTTGGTGATGGCTTGGAAGTTGAATATAACATCAACGAGACTAGTTTTAATGTCCCTGCGCTTGCAATACAGCCTCTTGTCGAAAATGCAATAAAGCATGGAATAAGAAAGAAGGAAGATGGCGGAATGGTAAAAATCAGTACCTATTCCGATGGTGCAGACTGGATAGTTAGTATAACGGATAATGGTGTTGGTTTTAATCCTGATGACCCATCTTTAAATGATGGAACACATATTGGAATTAATAATGTTAGAGACAGACTTCGTGTTATGTGCAATGGAAGTTTGGAAATAGATAGTATGCCGGGTTATGGGGCAAGTGCACTTGTGCGTATTCCAAAGGAGAGTAGATTATGATTATTTACATTGCGGATGATGAGCAGCTGGCACTGGATTATTGCAAAAGAACAATCGCAAAGGTTGTAAGTGATGCCGAGATTGAATGCTTTATTAAGCCTAAAGAGCTTTTGGCAAGGATGAATGAAAAACCTTGTGATGTTGCATTTCTTGATGTGGAAATGCCGGGAATGACAGGCATAGAACTCGCTCAGGAAATCAAACGATGCAATGAAAAGGTTAATATTATTTTTACCACAGGATATTCGGAATATATGCCTGATGCATTGAAAATGTTTGCATCTGGATATTTACTTAAGCCTATCACGACAGACATGGTTAGAGATCAATTACTTCATCTCAGGTATCCAAAGGAATCTAATTATTCGGTTTCGGTTAAATGCTTTGGCCTATTCTTTGTTACAGTTAATAACACTCCTGTTAAGTTTAGACTTCAGAAGAGTCGCGAAATGCTTGCCTATCTTGTTGACCGAGAAGGAACGGTTGTATCAAGACGAGAACTATACACTGTTCTATTTGAGGATGAGGCATATGACAGGAATGCTCAAAAGAATTTAAGTAAAATTGTCCATGGTCTTGAAGAGGATTTGGCAAATGCCGGAGCGTCAGAAATCTTTGAAAAAAGTGATGCAGGATACCGCGTTGTTAAGGGGAGCTTTTATTGCGATTTGTATGATTATTTAGATGGAAATAAGGCTTTATTCCATGGTGAGTATCTTGAGCAGTACAGTTGGGGAGAAGATTTTAAGGCAAGGATGAGTGATAAGTAATTAAGAGAGTCGAGTAATACACTCGGCTCCTTTTTATGCATGGTTATTCCAATTTGTTATGCTTATAACATGAATATTTATCTTTTTTACCCTCTGTAAGGCGACAGTATGGCGACACCGGAGAATATAATTGGGTGTGAAATAAATAACAACCTATTGAAAATGTAGGAGACTCATATGAAACGAATAGATTTTGAATCACATTTTTACACTCAGAATTTCTTTGATGCCTGCACAGGCCGAACAGAGGTGCCAATCTTTGACCCTGAAAAACGGAGTATGACTCATAACTTTACTCCGGCAGGAACACTTCCAATCGCGCCGATCGTTCCGGATCTGCTTGATTTAAGCGACGGTCGCATCAAGGATATGGATGAAGCAGGCGTAAGCAAACAGTTATTAAGTATTTCTGTTGGAATCGAACAGTTTGAAACTGAAAAGGGTGTTCCTCTCGCAATTGCTTGCCACGATGTCTTAGCAGAAGCCATCAGTGCTAATCCGGACAGATTTGGTGGATATGCGGTTCTTGCTGTAGATGATGTTGATGCATCTGTAAAGGAGCTTGAAAGAGTACGCAAGTCTTACGGCTTTGTTGGCTGGAACTCATTCTCAAATTATCATGGACTTCATCTTGATGATGAGCGATATTTCCCAATCCTAAAGAAGGCATGCGAGCTTGGAATGTTCGTGTATATCCATCCGACTTTTTCCGAGATAGCTGATTTAAACGATTACGGTCCTGCAATGGCATCATCAGGCTTTGGATTTGCTATTGATGTTGCAACATCTGTAACAAGATTAATCTTTAGCGGACTGTTTGATAAACTGCCTGAGCTTAAGATAATAATTGGTCACTCGGGCGAGGCTCTTCCTTTCCTTATCCAGAGAATGGAGGATGCAAATGCGAGAATGAGTAACAAGATTACAAGCGGTGCCAAAAACTTAAAGAGCCCTCGTGATTATTTTGAAAACAATATTTGGATGACTACAAGCGGCAACTTCTCAGTTCCGGCATTTAATTGTGCTATTGACAGTTTTGGTGAGGATCATCTTCTCTTCGGATCTGACTATCCAATGGAAAGATTAAAGAAGGGCGTTGATTTCGTAGACTCTCTGCCTATTTCAGTTAGCACTACAAAGAAGATATATTCCGAAAATGCGAAGAAGTATTTCGGTATAGAATAAAAAGCTATTTAATAAATTGGGCCTGAAAGCCTAAGAAAATGGAGGAAAAATATGAAAAAAACACTAGCTATCGTGTTAGTACTCGCAATGATGCTAACAATGCTCTGTGCTTGTGGTAAGGAAACAACTCCTGCTGCATCAAATGAAGGCACAGAAGTAAAGACCTACAAGATGCGTATAGGTACTCTTACTGTTGAAGCAGAACAGAATACTGCTACAGCACTTGACTTCGCAGAACGTATTAAGGCTGCAACTAACGGTCAGGTTGAAGTAGAAGTATATCCATCAGCTCAGCTTGGTACAGCTGCACAGATGGTAGAAGGAATGCAGACAGGAACAATCGAAGGCGCATTATTCCCTGCAGATTATCTTTCATCAGCTGATCCAACTATCGGATTCGTAAGCGTTCCTGGTTTCGCTGGATATGACATCGAAAGCTTAAGAACTGTAATGAATGATCTTGGTGGAATGGATATCGTAAATGAGTTCATGACAAAGGCTGGACTCCGTTGCGTTGGATTCCTTAACACAGATAAGTATTCTTACCTTCTCAGCGACCGTAAGGTAGAATCCATTGCTGATTGCGAAGGCATGAAGATTTGGGCACCACCTTCAGAATACACAAGTGCTATCATCTCTGGAATGGGCGGCACAGCAACATTCTTCGACACAAGTGACCTCGCTGTAAGTGTACAGCAGGGAACAGTAAACGGAGCTCTTGCTTCCCCGGCTCTTTATGCAGCACAGAAGCTTTATGAAACAGACAAGTTCTGCATTGGTTTTGACGGACGTAGCTCCACAACTGTATTTGTTATGAGTGAAGCATTCCTTCAGGGTCTCCCAGAAGATCTTCGTCAGACTGTAATCGATACAGCTATGGTTTCTGTAAAGGATTTCGAATATGACTACGCACAGGCTGCTGCAGAACGTAATCTTCAGGTTCTCAAGGACAACGGATGCGAAGTTTATAACTCAAGCGATATTCCTGCACTCCAGGCTGAACTCGAAGTACTTTATAAACAGAACCTTGATCTTTATTTAAGCAAAGTATCAAATGGTCAGGAACTCTATGATCAGTTCCAGGCACTCCTTGCAAAGTATGATGCACAGAAGTAAATAGTATGTGAGGGTGCTTACGAAGAGTAAACACCCTCATTCATTTTGGAAAGGTTTTTTTATGGCTCAGAAATTAATTCAGGGACAGAAAACAGTATACAATGCAATGGCAAAGATATCAGGTTATGCTATGCTCTGCGCCGCAGTATTTGCGTGTATCAACGTTATTTGCAGATATATCTTTAACCATAGTTTTAACTGGGCTGAAGAGATATGTACATATGTAGTTGTTCTATGTGTATTTATCACTTTCGCTTGGCTTGAAACCGAGGATCAACAGCTTTGTATTGATATCGTTACTTCTTCCGTTAAAAATAAGAAGACTCTCCTGGTTTTATACATCCTTCGTGGAATTGTAACACTCGTTATTATTTCTATCTTAATTTATTTCGGATGGTCTTCAATGCTCACCGCACAAAAGCTCGGTACTGCAACGTATGTATTGAAAATACCAAGATACATTATGTATGCTATCGTACTTGTAGGATATGTTTGTGTATGGTTGGGTTGGCTCAGCGTGTTATTGCTTAATAAAGGGAGGAAATTTTAATGTTTTTTAATGTATTACTTCCTGTTATTATCATCCTGTTTGGTTTAATTGCACTTGGAATGCCGATTTATGTCGGGATTCTGGCATCAACAGTATACCTTCAGGTATTTGTAAATAACATGGGACTGACCAATCTTTTCTCAGGAATGTTTGAAGGTATGGCTAAAAACAGTTTGATGGCTGTTCCGTACTTCGTTCTTGCAGGAGGATTTATTGCTGCAAGCTCAATGGGCGAAAGACTTATGGGCGTGTTTGAGGTTTTCTTAAAGCGCGTTCGTGGTGGACTTGCTATTGCTTGCGTATTTGCTAATGCTGTATTCGGTGCTATCTGCGGATCACCACCGGCTGCAACAGCAACATTTGGAAAGATTACCTATGAACCAATGGTTCGTAAGTATAATGATAATATTGCACTTGGTCTTGTAACAAGTGCCGGAGCTTTAAGCTCAATTATCCCGCCAAGCATGATTCTTATCGTGTATGGTATTGCTACAGATAGCTCCGTAGGACATCTGTTTAAGGCTGGAATTCTTCCTGGACTCTTAATTGTTCTTTTCCTTGCAGTATATCTTGTAATAGTATGCAAGCCAAAGGCTGATGCTCCAAAAGAAGAATTTGTAAAGGGTGAAAGAGCACAGGCTCTTAAGCGTTCGCTTCCTGTATTAATTCTTCCTGTAATTATTCTCGGAGGAATTTACGGTGGTATATTTACTCCGACAGAAGCAGGTGCTGTATGTGCAATCTATTCATTTGTAATGTCAGTATTCGTATTAAAGGATATTCCGCTTAAAGGTATTCCTGCAGTACTCAAGACATCCGCCAAGACTTTAGGACAGATCTTTATGCTTATTGCATGCTCAACAGTATTCGGACAGGCTCTTAATATCAGCCGTGCGCCGCAGTTCCTGGTTGAAGCATTCTCTGGCATGAATAAATTTGAATTCTTATTAATGCTTAATGTATTGCTCCTGATTATGGGATGCTTCTTTGATAGTGGCGCAGCTGTGCTTATTCTTGCTCCGCTCCTCTATCCTGCAGCACAGGCAATCGGTATTGATATTATTCATTTAGGAATTGTATTTACTGTAAATCTTTCAATAGGTATGTTTACACCACCTTTCGGCATGAATATTTTCGTTGCACAAAGTGTATTAGGACAGCCTATGAGTAAGATTTCGAAATCTATTATTCCGTTTGTAATTATTTATATAATAGCACTTTTATTCATAACATATTTGCCTCCTATCAGTTTAGCATTGCTATAATTTTTTTCATATTGATATTGGTTATACCCCGTCTGAAAGTTTTCAGACGGGGCTTAATCATTTTAGGATTATTGGAATAATAACGATAGATATTGAAAGATATATTTAACATTCTAACGTGATATAATTAGAAAAAGTCATTGAGAGGGGAAAGCCATGATAAAGAATAATTTATACCCGCATGTTTTTCAGCCGATAAGCATAAGGGGGCTTACATTAAAGAATAGACTCGAATATGCTCCGACAGTTGTCTTAAAGTGTTCTCCTGAAGGCGATGTAACTCAGGAAATGCTTGATTATGTTGCATGGCAGGCTGATACCGGAGTTGGATACCTGACAATAGGTAATACTCCTGTTGTTCATTCTGATTCTTCGGCGTGGACATGTGAATTGAATGTTACAAATGATAAGTGTATTCACGGCATAGAGCAGATGGTTAGAACCGCAAGAGAGCATGGTGCTGAGATGAGCGTAGAGCTTGCTCATGCGGGCAGAGGCTCAAGCCATGATCCAAAGAATCCTGCACTTGCTCCATCAGATGTCCCCTTAAACGGAGGGCCTCTGGGCTGTATCAAGCCGATGGATAGAGCTGATATGGACTATATCAGAGATCAGTATGTCGATTGTGCTGTCAGATGCAAAAACGCAGGTCTCAGAATGATAATGATTCACTGTGCTCATAATAATCTTTTGGCGCAGTTTATTTCTCCGGCATCAAATCACAGAACAGATGAGTATGGCGGCAGTCTTGAAAACCGCATGCGTTTCCCGCTTGAGGTTCTTGCTGCTGTAAGAAAAGCAGTTCCTGACATGGTAATCGAATGCAGAGTGTCTGCACAGGAGGATACCGAGGACGGACTGCAGTTCGAAGAAAGCCTGCAGTTCATGGAAAAAGCTCAGGAATATGTTGATATCATGCATATTTCCAGAGGTAACATTTTCTTTAACTATGGCTCAACATATACCATCCCTACATACTTTAAGGGTAGACAGCTGAACGTTGCTTTTGCTCAGGAAGTGAAGAAGAGGCTTCACATCCCTGTAGCAGTAGTAGGAAATATTACTTCTCTGGAGGAAGCAGAAGAAATAATTGCAAATGGCAAGGCAGATATTGTAGTAATGGCAAAGGCGTATATGGCTGATGCTGATATTATTCACAAGTCGGTGAGAGGCTTTGCTGAAAGAGTAAGACCGTGCACGAGATGTGACTGGTGCGGTAATGCGAATAATTTCGGAACATCAATGAGATGCGCCGTAAATCCTATGCTTGGCAAGAAGATAGATGTCAGCATGCTCGCCGGACGCAGCAAAAAGGTAGTCGTTGTCGGGGGAGGCCCTGCAGGAATGACTGCGGCCAGGACATGTGCACAGATGGGGCATGATGTAGTTCTTTGCGAAAAATCCGATTCGCTTGGAGGGCTTCTAAAGATTGCAACAATTGCTCCGTTTAAGGAATACCTCAGACTGTATCTTGAATGGGCAATAAAGGCCACTGAGGCAAGCAACGTAAAAATATTCTATAACACAGAGATTACGCCGGAGCTTATCGATGAGCTTGATCCGGACGCTGTAATAGTATCAACAGGCTCCGATTTTATCTGGCCACAGATTAAGGGCATAGATAATGATAACGTCCTCAGCGTTGCTGACGTTGAAATGCACACCGCAGAGTGCGGCGAAAATGTTGTCGTATGCGGCGGCGGAATTGTCGGAATGGAATGCGCCCTAATGCTTGCAATGGAAGGAAAGAAGGTCAGCATTATCGATCAAATGCCATTGGAAGATTGGGCAAAGGAAATGCCGGTATTTAACCATATTGAGCTCAATTACCAGCTTGATAAATATAATGTAAAACGCATTGGCGGAGAAAGAATAGAGTCCTTTGAAGAGGACGGCCTTCACACAAGCAGTGGCGCAGTTTACAAAGCTGACAGCTTCGTAATCGCACTGGGCGTTAAGCCAAACCGAAAGCTCGCAGACGAACTTCTGGCTATGTATCCCGAAGATGTATATGTAGTTGGGGACTGCGTTTCCAGCGGACGTGTTCTTGGTGATGCAAATAATGAGGCATTTGCGGCCGCTATTTCAATCAGATGATAAAAGTAGGAGGATGCTATGGAGTTTAACAATAAAGTTGTTATTGTAACCGGGGCTGCAACCGGAATAGGTAAGGCTTCGGCATTGGAATTTGCAAGGCAGGGCGCCAAGGTCGTTGTTGTTACCGGGAATAATGTTGCCGGAGGCGAAGCAACTGTTCGCGAAATAAAAGAGACCGGAGGCGAAGCATCTTTCATTCAGTGCGATGTTTCAAACGAAGAGCAGGTAAAGAACATGGTAGACAAGGCCGTTGAGCTTTACGGAAGAATTGACTGCGCTTTCAATAACGCAGGCATAGGCCCAGATGGCGTAAGAATACCGTTCTATCCACTGACAGAGCTTCCTGTTGATATTTGGGATAAGACAATGGCCGTAAATGCAAGAGGCTGTTTCCTCTGCATGAAATATGAAATTCCCCAGATGCTTAAAAATGGTGGAGGGGCAATCGTAAATACTGCATCTGTCGGAGGCCTTCGCATGGCTCCTGGCTTTGGTGCATATGGCCCAAGTAAGGCTGCTATTATTGCGGTAACAAGAACTGCCGCAATTGAATATGCAAAGCAGGGCATTAGAGTAAATGTAGTTTGTCCGGGTCCGACTCTTGGTACCGAGCTTATGAAAAACTCAATGGCAACAAAATCTACGGCGTCTGCCGGTGGTGATAAGAGTGGTCCGCCGATTCCGGATGGCAGAATGGGCGAAACCGTTGACGTTGTCAATTCAGTTCTTTGGCTATGTTCTGAACAGTCGAGCCATATTACCGGCCACGCACTTTCAGTAGACGGCGGAATGGCCGATATTGGATAGCCATATATACCATATATAATAGAAGAAAACAAAAAAGCAGAGGTATTATAGCCTCTGCTTTTTAAGTTATTTCTCTTTGCCGTAGCTGTTGCTAAACATTGCCCTTACCTCATCAAAGATGTCAGCGGGGAGGGTATTGTCTATTTCAACTCTTTTGATTTCAGGGATGGCATTTGTAAGCTGTCTTTCTATAAAGTCGCGGGTTTCCGTGTCCGCTGAAGGGCAGCCGGCACATGCACCTGAAAGATCTATATAAGCAACTCCATTATCAACATAGTTTAGATCAGCAAAGCCGCCATGTTCACCTACTGCAGGTCTTACGACTTTATCTAATATTTCTTCTATGCGTTCTTCAACGCTTAATGTATTATCTGCCATATTATTCTCCTTTAGCTGAGGAGCATTCCTCCGTCAATTGGAATTACGCAACCTGTGAGATAGCTTGCAGCATTTGATGCAAGGAATCTTACAACTGATGCAACTTCATCAGGCTGAGCATAGCGACGAAGTGGAATCATAGCCTTAACAGCGTTTGCCATCTTTTCGTCTTCTCTGTTTGCAGCAGTCATATCAGTTACAACGTATCCCGGAGCAACGCCTGTTACGGTGATTCCGTAGCGAGCTACTTCCTTTGCTGTAATTCTTGTGAGCTGAGATACTGCAGCCTTGCAAGCGCCGTATACTGTGTCGCCCATAGGAGCGAGGTAAGCAGCAACTGATGAAAGGTTGATAATCTTGTATGGGTGAGTTCCCTTTTCGCAGCCCTGTTCAATCATCTGCTTAACAACGATCTGTGTCATGAAATAGAGTGATGTTACGTCAGCATCAAAGTGTTCCTTGAAGAAATCTTCTTCGATGTCGATCATCTTATTTGTCATTCCGCCGATACCTGCGTTGTTAACAAGAATATCTACGCGGCCGTACTTTTCAATAGTCTTTGCAAGAAGATTTTCTCTTGCTTCCTTCTTTGTGATTTCTGTTGCTACGCCTGTTACATCATATCCCTTAGCCTGGAATTCTGCTGCAACCTTGTCGCAAGCATCCTGCTTACGTCCTGTGATAACAACCTTTGCTCCGCCTGCTGCCAGAGCTTCAGCAATTGCATGTCCGATTCCTCTTGTGGATCCGGTAACGATTGCAACCTTGCCATTAACTTCATAATCTGCTGTGGTGAAACCCATTTTATTTACCTCCGAATTTATGTTTACCTATTTCTACTATCTTATATTATATACATTTTTCAGAATAATTGCTTATTCCACTATTGGATAACTGTATCCTGACTGAAATATCTACGCTTCTTTGTTTGTGAGGTGCAGAGCCGTAGCAATAAGGCAAAATACAATAAGAACCAGGAAAGGAACTACGTAGCCTCCGGATGCATTAAGGAGTGTCGTTGAAAGCTTTCCAAGGAATGAGGATGGAAGCATTGTCAAAAGCCCGAGGCTTAAGTTCTGAGCATAATGCTCTTCGCCATAGAATGCAGTGATGATTACTGATACCGCATTGGAGTTTGCACCGTAGCTGAGTCCTACAAATATGAATCCCAATACGAGAAGAATTATGCTGTTTGTAAGAGCGGCAAGAACGCAAAGTGCGGATGCAACAGTTGCGATAACGCATATATATTTTGTAACGAATACTCTTCCGAATTTATCATAGAGCGCTCCGGCAATCATTCTGCCAAGTCCGTTTGCCACTGACAGGATGCCTACTAAAAGGGCAGCGGTTGCGGCCGCTGTGCCTATGGACATAGCGAAGTCCTTTGCGAAGCTGATCAGAGATCCGCCAACAGCGCCAAGCAGTGTCATAGCAATGAAGAACTTCCAGAATGATACTCTCTTCAGAATTTCCTTTGGTGTATAGCTCTTGCTTTCAGATGAAGACTTCTTGCTCATATTTGGCTTTGGAAGCTCATCCTCCGGCTTTGGCATTCTTACTATGAAGGCCATTATGAGAAGCATGATTCCTGCGCAAATTCCGAATACAAGAAATACCTTTCTCCATCCGAAGCTTTCATTGTTCATAAGACTTGCCGCAAGGCTTCCGAATACGAGTGCGCTTGCTCCAAAGCCCATCATCATTATTCCTGATGCAAGTCCTTTCTTGTCAGGGAACCATGAACCTACGGATGCAAGAATTGTGTTGTAAGCAATGCCTATTCCAAAGCCTGCGAACAGGGCATAGTATACATAAAGTAAAAGTATAGAGCTTCCATTTAGTGTTGATGTCAGAGCAAAGCCCGCAAAGACTAATACTGCTGAAATGATGAGCGGAAGCTTCGGTCCCTTCTTCTTTATCAGCGCACCACCAACAAGGCAACCGATGCAGAAAAGGCTGATGGTAAGTGTGTAGCTTGTTGCAAGCTGTGAATTAGTCCAGCCGAACTCGGCACTAAAAGGTGCTTTCAGAATTGACCATGCATAGAGTATTCCTGAAAAGAGCAGACATATAGTTGCAACTACCAGGTACAGCACTCTTATCTTTGTATATTTTTTTGTCATTTGTTTTCTCCCACTTATTAAATACGTACTGCTGCCCAAAAGGCCTCTTCAACACAGCTTGCGACTCTGCGTGCACGAACTGCATCTCCGATAACATCTGTGTTTGGACAGATTCCGTATAATTTATCAACAATATCAGTATTAGCCTTCATGCCAAGTGCATATACTATGCTGTCAGCTTTGACATCATCTTGGCCTTCAATAGCAACAGCGTTCTCCTTTATTGCGCTAACCTTTGCTCCGGTTTTGATAGTGATATCTACCTTTGCAAACGCCTGCATCATGCCTTCCTTGTGCATCCAGTTTGCGTCATTTGCAATACCGTCTTGCATTTCGATGATTGTTACGCTGTGGCCGTTTCGTGCTAAATTAAGAGCGGTTTCGCAGCCTACAAGTCCGCCGCCGAGAACAGCAACAGTTTTGCCAAGCTTTGATTCGTCTTTAATATCTATAGCATGTATTGCCTTCTCAATTCCAGGAATAGGGGGCTTTGCGGGGCTTGATCCAACTGCAAGAATTACGTTGTCAAATCCGCCGCCCTTGATAAAGGCTTCATCTACATCAGTGTTTAAAAGAACCTTTACAGAGCTCTTGTTTGTTTGGCAAATCAGATAATCTCTGTATCTTCTAAGGTCAAGCTTTAATTCATCATAGTCAGTGAAATTAAGCAGTCCTCCGAGCTTTCCGGTCTTTTCTGCCAGAGTTACATCATGCCCTCTGCCTGCTGCGGTAAATGCCGCAAGCATTCCTGCGGGGCCGCCTCCGACAACCAGAAGCTTCTTAGGCTCGGTCTTGCGATTAATCAGCATCTCATAGCGTGCATCACGTGAAGTCTTTGGGTTAACAGCGCACTTCAGCCCGTTGCCCATCTGAAGACCTGTTAAGCAGTCAAGGCAGCGAAGACATGGAATAATATCCTCGGCTTTGCCGGCCTTTGCCTTATTTACAAAGTTTGGATCGGCAATTAAAGCTCTTGTGCATTCAACTATATCAGCCTTGCCGCTTGCGAGAATTTCTTCTGCCATTTCCGGATCAGAAATTGCGCCAACGGTTGCGACCAGAGATTTCTTAACTACCTTCTTTATATCTTCCGCATAGTGAACATTTACTCCATGCGGCAGGAAGATTGTCGGGTGAGTGTGAACTGCAAGCTCGGGTCTTGTATCCATTGCGGCAGAGCAGTGAATGATTTCAACCATGCCGTCAATCATCTGTGCGAACTTTATTCCTTCTTCCTTTGTCAGCCCGCCAGGGGTTTCTTCAGCTCCGGACATTCTGTATTCGATAGGGAAGCTCGGTCCAACAGCTTTTCTGACTTCAGCAATGACCTCCAGAGCAAAGCGTGCGCGGTTTTCGAGGCTGCCGCCGTACTCATCGTTTCTCTTGTTTGAGAGCGGTGATAAGAACTGATCAATAATCCAGCCGTGTCCTCCGTGAATAAGAACCATGTCAAAGCCGGCGTCTTTAACGACCTTAGCGGCCTCCCCATATTTTCTTACGGTGTGGTCTATTTCTTCCTTTGTCATGCCGTGAATTGCGGCGCCGTCACGTTCTCTTACATCATCGCTCGGGCCCCAAGGCATCCAGCCTTCAGCTCCATTACAGAATTCCTTTACGGCCATGCGGCCTGCGTGATTCAGCTCTTGCGAAGCAAGTCCTCCGGCCTCATGTATTGCTGTAGCGATTTCATTCAGCATAACCTGATTATCAGCATCCAGAGAAAAGGCTCTTGGGTTTCCTGTGCCGTGAAGACGATCTACAGGGCTGTCACCGATTGTTACTACTGCTGCGCCGCCTCTGGCCTTGCTTGCATAGTAATTAATGAAGTCCTGGTTCGGTCTGCCGGTCATATCCATAGCAGACATCATGCATGGTGCAGAAAAGATTCTGTTTTTAAAAAAAAGCCCATTAATTCTAAATGGACTAAAAATATGCGAATAACTGTTATTCATAACTAATTACCTGTATACTTATGGTATAAATAATACAACACTTTATTGTACCCTTTTTGAAAATAGAAAGATACAGCTTTTATGATTTGTTTATTCCATTATTGAACTGTTATTCTGTGAAAATATGAGCGATAATTATCTTTAGGAATAATAAAAGGAGGTAGAGAAATGAAAGATGGACAGCAGCCATTAGTTGAGCTGGAGGGCATTAGGAAAGAATTTCCCGGTGTCGTAGCTCTTGATGGTGTAAGCTTCAATATTGTCCCAGGCGAGGTTCATTCTCTTTGCGGCGAAAACGGTGCAGGCAAGTCTACCCTTATCAAGGTTATGACAGGTGTTCACCAGCCAAATGGCGGCGTATATAAGATTGATGGCAATCCTGTTGTTTTCAATAACACACAGGAAAGTATTTCAATGGGCGTATCCTGCGTTTATCAGGAACTATCCATTGCTCCACAGCTTGATATCGCTAAGAACCTTTTTATTGGAAATCTTCCGATGAAGGGAAAGTTTGTTGATCATAAAACTCTGTATGCTGAG
>DCHA01000049.1:0-7649 GCA_002315535.1 Firmicutes bacterium UBA1764
AGCCTTGTTTCATCAAGCTTATATATTCCGGCCTTTCCTTCAAGGTCAGCTTTTGTTGCGCAAGCTACTCCGGGGATATTATTTATCTTTTCTCTTGCATCCTTTGCAAGCTCTAAAGCCCTGTCAATCATCATTTGGCCTTCTGTTGCCATATAATGACGAGCCATGTCAAGAGATGTCATAAGCACATATGACGGACTCGTGCTCTGAACAAGATGAAGATTAGCCTCGAGCTTTGATCTGTGAACTCTGGTGCTCTTAACATGAATCATTGAGCTTTGGGTAAATGATCCTGTAACCTTATGGATGCTCTGAACAGCGATATCTGCACCCAGAGCGATAGCGCCACCGGGAAGCTTATCAGAGAAGTAGCAATGAGCACCGTGTGCTTCGTCTACCAGTAATACTGCATTGTGCTTGTGGCAAACCTCGGCCAAAGCCTTGATATCCGAAGTAACACCGTAGTAAGACGGGCTGACAACCATAAGGCCCCTGCAGTCAGGGTTTTCCTCGAACATCTTCTCAGCCTGCTCTGCGGTAATTCCGCCCTGAAGGCCCCATTTTTCTTCGATGTACGGAGCGATATATACAGGCTTTGCGCCACCTAATATAAGTCCCATTAAAGCAGACTTATGAGCATTACGGGGAATGCAAATCTTCTGTCCTTCAAAAGCTGTTGTCATAACGGCAACCTGGTTTCCGCAGGTACTGCCGTTTACGAGGAAATGCGTATAATCCGAGCCCCAAAGATCAGAAGCCAAATCTTCTGCCTCCTTGATTGCTCCGGAAGCATTGTGAAGGTCATCGCAAAGAGGTGTCTCTGTAAGGTCAAAGCTAAATATACTATCCCCGACAACCTCTCTCCACTTTGGATTAATCCCCTTTTCAAATCTATGTCCGGGAATTCTAAAATATGCAGGCTTCCTGCCGGAGTATTCCATTATCGCATCGAATAAGGGCGTTTTATTTTGGTCCATATTATTCTCCTTTAATATGTGTAGGTCCGCGGAACTCTCTTGGAAATTCTGCATACAATTTCATCAACATTATCATCGAGCATTTCGGCCATATCCTTAATACCAAATTGGCTTCCGAGAAGTTCGACCTCGTCTCCCCTCTTCACGTCCTCGATTTCGCTTACATCGACCATGAACTGATCCATGCAGACGCGTCCGATAATCGGCGCAAGTTTTCCTTTGATACAGACAACGCCTTTATTCGACATGTGTCTGCTGTATCCATCAGCAAAGCCGATTGGAATCGTTGCAATTTTTACGGTTTTGCCTGCTGTATATGTTGCCCCATATCCAACCTGAGTGCCTGCGGGTATTTCCTTTAGCATCGCAATATATGTGCGCCAGGTCATAACCTCCTCTATTCCGGACTCTTCCCAAGCCTCATCATCAACTGGGCAAAGCCCAAAGATTGCATCTCCGGCCCTTACACTGTCAAGGTAAGTCTCGGGTCTTAGAATAAGAGCAGGACTATTTGCGGTATGAAGACAGGGTATTTCTATGCCTGCGGATTTATATAGCTCTGCCGTTTTTAAAAAGGCACTTAGCTGAATATCTGTCTTTGGGTTATCCAGCTCGTCCGCACACATGTAATGCGTGAACGCCCCTGTTATTTTCAGATTACTCATCTGAGATATTTTCTTTACAGCATCTACAGAGCTTTCGTCAGCCGCAAAGCCAAGTCTGCTCATTCCTGTATCGATTTTTATATTTATCGGCTGAATCACGCCCGCGGCTTTCGCAAGCGCGTTTAGACTTTCAGCTCTTTCAAGATCAAAAATTGTTTGGGTGATATTATACTCGATCAGCTTATCTTGCTGATCGTCAATGGTATCACCGAGAATCAGAATAGACTCTTCTGCTGCGCCGCAGTCTCTGAGTGCATTCGCCTCTTCCCAGCAGGAAACGGCGTAGTGCTTAATGCCAAAGTCCTTAAACAAAGGATAGACTCCGGGTATTCCATGCCCGTATGCATCGCCTTTAACGACCATGATCATATCACAGCCATCAGGGAGTCTGTCCTTCGCCCTTATTAAGTTGCGCTTCAGCCTGTCTAAATGGACAACAGCTTCTGTTCTGAGTCTTTTCATTCTTACTTTAATAAACCGGTTGCTTCGTTAAATTCACAGATAAGCTCGTCAAGCTTATTAGCGGCCTTGTGAGCCGCATCCCATGTATGCTCCTTGTCGTACCAGAGAGCATTGAGCTCTTCAACAGTTTTGCCCTGTTGCTCAACCCATGTAAAGTACTTGAGATTGTGAACTCTCTTTCTATCCTGATAGCTGAGCTCCATCATGTTATCAGTCTTAAGTCCAAGCATATGAACCGCATGATCCTTTGCGGCCTTAACCACTGAGTATGCGCCAAGCTCTTCGTTAAGCTCTTCAACCCTGCTCTGATACATTACAGCGGAGTCTGTGAGCACCGTTACAAGAACATCATGCTCTGTGAGCTCATAGTACTTAGCCATCTTGATGCAGCAAAGAACATTTGCGATGCCGGAGATGCCAAGCCATGTAAGCTGCTTAATCTCCTTTTGGCTGAGCCCAAGCTCATCCTTTAAATATTGCTGTCCCTCAGGGGTATTAAAGAGCCTGAGAAGCTCCTGCGAATCGTTATCATCGATATCGATTACCATATCGGTGTTTTTTACATTGTGAATCCAAGGAATATGCTTATCACCTATGCCTTCAATTCTGTGATAGCCAAATCCATTACTTAAAATTGTCGGGCACTGGAGAGCCTCGCCAACTGCAAGCTTTGCGTTCGGATAGGCATCCTTAACGCGGTCCCCGCTTGAAAGTATTCCGGCTGATCCTGATGTAAGAGCAACTCCCGCAAAGCGGTCACCCTTCTTTTTAGCGGCTTCAAATACTTCGCACATTGCATATCCGGAGACATTGTAATGCCACATCGGGTTACCCATATCCTCAAACTGATTAAGGATCTGATACATCGGATCCGCTTTGAGCTCCTTGGTCTTTGCGAAGATTTCTGCAACATTGCTTTCTCCGCCCGGAGTCTTGATTACTTCGGCACCGATGCTGTCAAGCCAATCAAAACGCTCGCGGCTCATCTCTTCGGGAAGAACAGCTACGCCGACTGCCCCGAGAAGTCTTGCGTTAAAAGCGCCTCCCCTGCAGTAATTACCTGTTGACGGCCAAACGCTCTTATGCTTTTCAACGTCAAGCTGTCCTGTGACAAGTCTGGGTGCAAGGCATCCAAAGCTTGCGCCAACCTTGTGGCAGCCCGTCGGGAACCACTTACCCGGCATGGCAAGTATTCTTGCGTTTACGCCTGTAAGCTTTTTCGGTATTTCAATATAGTTAGGGGCATCACTGAAAAGTCCGCCCCTTTCTTTTTGTTCATTCTTCCAGCTGATTCTGAAAAGATTAACAGGATCAACGGCCTGCATGCTTGTTTTCTTCAGTTTATCCTTGATCTTTACAGGAATAAGATCCGGATTTCGCATCTGCGCGATAGTCGGGATTATTATCCCCTGCTCTTTAGCCTTTGCTATATTGTGTGCAAGGCCTTCCTTGTTAAGCTTAAAATCAATCATTGTTTTCTTCCTCTTGTTCTTCTGCTACCTGATCAAGAATAATTTCTTCGTCGGTTTTGATTCCTTCGAGAATCTTTGCCTTCTTTCTGCGAACCGGATCTATTCCAAGCTCTACTCTTCCTATAACGAAGGTCAGAATTGCCTCGAGCACATAGTAAATAATCGCGGTTGCAATCAGAGGGAAGAAGGCCTCATATGTACGAGCTCTGACAAGATCAGAAATCTTAGTCAAATCCAATACTGCAATATAGCCTACAATGGCTGTTTCCTTGAGCAGTGTAATTACTTCATTACCGTAAATAGGAATAAAGTGTCTTGCTGCCTGCGGAAGAATAATCTTGAAGAAGGCTTGCTTGTCGCTGTAGCCCATTGCTCTGGAGGCCTCATACTGGCCCTTTCCAACGGCCTTACAGCCTACATTGAGCATGTCGTACATTCCGCACGCGAAGAGCAGTGAGAAGCCGACAACAGATACAGCAATGCCGCTCATCTTAATAGCGTTAAGAACTACATAGTACAAAATCATTAAGAGAAGTACTGTTGGCATACCGTCTATTACCCAGGTAATAATCTCAACGATCTTGTTTGCAATCTTATTGCCTCTGCGGCAAGCCATATATGCTATGAAGCCGAGCAGTGTTCCGAACACTATTGAGAGCAGGGTTATTTCAAGACTGACTAAGGTACCTGAAACAAACTGCTTCCATCTGCCTTCCTTTACAAAGGTGCGGTTAATACTCTCTGCAATTCCTTCAAAGAATCCGACATCGGTCTGAGCTTCACCCTCAAGAACGAATACTATGTTGCAATAGTAGTACGGGTCTGACAGCAATGCGGTCTCTTCTCTTTCATCGCTTACTACGATGTTCATTCCGAAGTCATATTTTCCGGTTTCTGCGCCCGGAGCTATTGATTCAAACGGGACAGAATGGAATACCGGAGTATATCCGTATTCAGCACAGAAATTCTGCATGAACTCTACGTCGAAGCCTGAAAATGAACCATTGCTTTCAAACGAGAACGGCTCATAGCCACCCTCAATTGCGATATTCACTTCACCATTCTCGCCGGAGTATTCCGATGTTGATCTGATAACGCTTGTATCAGCATCAAAATTGAGGACCCAGTAATCGTATAATTCATCAAGAGTGCCGTCAGCATTGCGCTTTGCAATGTATTCATTAATCTCGGAAAGTAGTCTTTCCTGTCTGTCATTGTTACCAACAACAATTGCATATTCACATACGCCCGCAAGCTCTTCCATTCTGACGAGCTCAGGATGCTTATCAAACTGAGCAATAAATCCAACCTCTTCGATCAAATACGCACTGATCTTGTTGGATTCAAGCGCAAGTATCATATCGTTAGGCATGGTGAAATACTGCCACTGAGTTTTCGGAATTCTATCCTTAATCAGATCCTCATAAAGAACCGAGGTTTGAACTCCGACATAAAGACCGTCAAGGTCTTCAATGCTTGTATAGCCAAGCTTTGTTTTAGCTGTTGCTGTTGTAGGTGCATCGTCAGCAAAGACAAAAGATGCAGCGCTAAGCACCATAACAAGGGCGAGGAGAATTACTAATACTTTTTTCATAGCTATGCCTCCTCCCACTTAAATGTAATGCGAAGCTTGTTCGGATAAAATTTTTCATCCTCAGAACGAATTTCGTCTTCGATCTTAGTGGTCGGTTCATTAAGAATTGAATTAAACAATTCATTATCCGAATCAAACGGGTTAAAATACTCGCCCTTATATTTAACCATTAAGGTGAGTTCGTCTTTTTTCTCTGCATATTCAACCTTGAAGACTATATCAATAGAATCATTGATAACAAACAGATTGTTTGACATAAGCTCTTCAAGACACATCTTCAGCTTACTTGTTCTTTCGTTTTCAATAAGAAGCTTTTCTGCATACTGCTGAAGATCATCTGCAAATGCTTCATAATCAAATTCAAAGTCCTGAACATGATATTCAAGCACTGTGAGCCTCTGGACGAATTTACGTGTAAGCGCTTTAGTCGGATGGTCAAAGATTTCCTTTGGAGTTCCGTCATCATAAACATAACCATCATTTAAGAAAATTACTCTGTTTGCAATTTTCTTTGCGAAATCCATTTCGTGAGTAACTATCATCATGGTTCTGCCTGTCTTTGCAAGCATTCTGATTACGGACTGTACTTCTCCTATCATACTCGGGTCGAGCGCTGATGTTGGCTCATCAAAGAGGATAATATCAGGATCCATTGCAAGGGTTCTTGCTATAGCAATACGCTGCTGCTGTCCTCCGGAAAGATCCTCAGGATAGTTAAGAGCCTTTGCGGCAAGACCTACTGTATAAAGTAAATCCATGGCCTTGTCATATGCTTCCTGTTTGCCGCGTCCAAGAAGAGTCATCTGAGGCTTCATAATATTTTCGAGAACTGTCATATGTCCAAAGAGGTTAAAGTTCTGGAATACCATTCCCATCTTCTTTCTGACCTCATTGATATCGCAGCTGCCATCGGTAATATTTTGGCCGTCGACTATGATGTCTCCGGATGTCGGGACATTAAGAAGATTGATGCAGCGAAGCAAGGTGGATTTACCTGTGCCGGAAGGTCCGATAATAGCAATAACATCGCCATCATTAATAGTAAGATTGATATCCTTTAAAGGAATAATATCTTCAAATTCTTTTCTGAGATGTCTAATTTCAATCATTGCCTTTTAGCCTCCTTTCCGAACACGAAAAGAAGCCCGGCCAAATTGGACGAGCTTTTATAGCTGTTATTAAATACGAGTGAATCAAAAGCCCCAACACAATGGGCTTTAAGCGCGGATTTCCTCAAATCCGCATTTGCATAGACGTATTCTGTTGTGATCATTTCGGAATTATCAACTCCATTACGGTACCCCCGCAAGTGCTGCGGGAACCTCGTTTTATTTCAGGTCGTGGCGCCTTAATCGGTCGTGCGCCCCTGAGAGAGCATACTGACTCTCCTTCGGATAAGTTGCCGGGAGCCTCCCCGGCCCTAAATGCAGAAGTGTGTGTTAGGTTCTGCATCCTCCAAAATTAATTTCAACTAGTTTGTCTGTTATTTAATTGCCTTTGTGGCAACAACTTCCTTAAGGATATCCTTAAACTGATCAAGTGACATTGCACCGAGATCTCCGTCTGTTCTGTGACGAGGAGATACTGTGCCTGCTTCAATATCACGGTCACCTACAACTACCATGTAAGGAACCTTTTCCATCTGTGCATCACGGATCTTTCTTCCGGTCTTTTCGTTTCTCTTGTCAATCTGAACTCTGTATCCAAGCTCATCAAGCTCTGCCTTGATCTTGTCAGAATATTCGAATGCTCTGTCTGTTACAGGAAGAAGCTTTACCTGGACCGGAGCAAGCCATGTTGGGAAGGCTCCGGCAAAGTGCTCTGTGATGATACCGATAAATCTTTCTACAGATCCGAATACTACTCTGTGAATCATGACAGGAGTCTGCTTTTCGGAATTTGTATCTGTGTATTCGAGATTGAATCTGCCAGGAAGCTGGTAGTCAAGCTGAATAGTACCGCACTGCCAGTGACGTCCAAGGCAATCCTCGATTTCAAAGTCAAGCTTAGGACCATAGAATGCGCCGTCTCCGGGATTTACTTCATAGGTCTTGCCGATTGAGGTAATAGCGTCTGCAAGGGCATTTTCTGCCTTTTCCCAGTCAGCTCTTGTTCCGATGTGATCCTCAGGCATTGTTGAAAGAAGAATCTTATACGGAAGTCCGAATACACTGTATACTTCGTCGATAAGCTTTGTGATGCGTACTACTTCGCTCTGAATCTGTTCCTTTGCGAGCAGGATATGTGCATCGTCCTGAGTGAAGCATCTTACACGGAACATTCCGTGAAGAGCACCGGACAGCTCGTGTCTGTGAACATGACCGAGTTCGCCGTAACGAAGAGGAAGATCTCTGTAGCTGTGTGGTTCAAGATCATAAACAAGAATTGAACCAGGGCAGTTCATCGGCTTGATAGCGTAATCTTCTTCGTCGATTACTGTTGTGTACATGTTTTCTTTATAGTGATCCCAGTGACCTGA
>DCHA01000049.1:7665-34233 GCA_002315535.1 Firmicutes bacterium UBA1764
AAGTTTCCCAAAGGGTTCTCTTCATGATCTGCGGGGTTGAGATTTCGAGGTAATCCCACTTCTTGTGAACCTGATGCCAATAGTCAAGCAGTGTGTTCTGAAGAACCATTCCGTTTGGAAGATAGAACGGGAATCCCGGAGCTTCATCTCTGAATGCAAAGAGTCCAAGCTCTTTGCCGAGCTTTCTGTGGTCTCTTCTCTTTGCTTCTTCGATTCTTTCAAGGTAAGCTTCGAGCTCTTCCTTGGTCTGGAATGCAATACCGTAAATTCTCTGAAGTGTTTCTCTGTTGCTGTCACCTCTCCAATATGCAGCGTTGCATGTGAGAAGCTTAATTGCGTTACCCTTTACATAGCCTGTGCTTGAAAGGTGCGGGCCTGCACAAAGATCTGTGAATTCGCCCTGTTTATAGAAGGAAATTGTTGCATCCTCCGGAAGATCCTGAATAAGCTCAACCTTGAACGGTTCTTCTTTTTCTTCCATGAACTTGATTGCTTCAGGTCTTGGAAGCTCGAATCTTTCGATAGGAAGTCTTTCCTTTGTAATCTTTTTCATTTCAGCTTCGATTTGCTCCATGTGCTCCGGAGTAAATGCGAATGGTGCGAGCATATCGTAGTACCATCCTTCTTTGATTGATGGACCGATTGCAAGCTTGACTTCAGGCCACAGCCTCTTTACTGCCTGAGCCATAATGTGTGAACAGGAGTGCCAATACGTCTGACGAAATTCCTCGTTCTCAAAAGTGTATTTTTCTTCGTTAGCCATTTCTTTTGAATCCTTTCTTTGGGGCACCATACAAGAGTACCCTCCATTAATAATGTAAACGATTAATTTTATCATAAAAACAGCCCAAAAGGGGCTGTTTTTACTCAAAATGTTAAGTTTTCGTTTAGATTTTTTTCAGTCTTGCAATGTCTGCCAGAGTTATTTTTTTCCTTGGAATTTGAAGGATGGCAGAGATTTCATTTAGAGTCTTTTCAAGCTCATATTCAAGCTCCTTGCTGGACATTCTGATAACTCCGGCCCTTAATGCTGTAAGCTGAATCAGGCCATCTGATGTTGCAACCCTTACGCTGTAATTTTTGCCGATTTCGCGAACCAAGGCCTCAATAAAGGCATCGGCACTTTCGCCCTCCTTGGTATACACAATGTGTATTCCGTGGTCATCCTCTTTTGCCCCGAGGTTATCCTTTCTCTTATAGCCATCAAAGATAAGGCAGACCTCGTTATTTTTAAACGCACGGTAATTAATCAGCATATCGGTCAGGCGGGCTCTTGCCGCATCCATAGATGCTTTGGCAAGCTCTTTAAGCTCGGGCCAGGAAAAAATCATATTATAGGCATCGACAATTAAATAATCTTTTTTAATCACCGTCTGCTTTTTCTTGCCGGAGCCACCAAAGTCAACAGTCACGCTTGCAATCTGAGGGCGCTTTGGCTCGCCGAACTCTCTTTGCATTATTGCCTGAAGTTCTTTCTCGTCAAAATCAATATTTCCACTTCTAAGCTTTGGACTGTGCGAAATCTCCGGCACGCTATGCTCAAAGCTGATGCCGCTATCAAGATGCGCAAAATCAGGAACCTTGTTCCACTTTACATTTACGCCTGCGCCGTGAGAGCAAAATACAGAGTCCGCAGTATTTTCGACATCCCTGTCCGGATCATAAGCTGATTCCTCAGCAATTTTTTCTGTGTTGTGGCATGGAAAATGCCCTGCGAAGCTGCAGCTGATTCTGCCGCGGCCTTTGGTATATGACAAAAGCTCGAGCTGATAATTCTGAAGCTCAGAAACAGGACCGCGACCTTTAATCTGGATATTCATACCCATATCCTTTGGTGCATCAAAGCTGCAAGACATAGCCTTGCAATCACTTATTGCCCTCCCTATATGCTCAGCAGGAATTTCAAGGCAGTAATCATAATACGGCTCAAGCAAAACATTTTCAGCGGACATAAGGCCTTGTCTGACTGCCCTGTAGACAGCCTGCCTGAAATCTCCGCCCTCGGTATGCTTTAAATGGGCCCTGCCTGCGACAATCGTAATTCTAATATCGGTAATCGGCGCTCCGATGATTACGCCAAGGTGCTCCTTCTCTGCAAGATTTGTCAGAATAAGTCTCTGCCAATTAAGATCCAGCGTATCAGTGCTGCATGCGCTGCACAGCTCAATCCCCGATCCCGGGGCAAGCGGCTCCATTAAAAGATGCACTTCGGCGTAATGACGAAGCGGCTCGAAATGCCCTATGCCAAGGACCGGCGCCGCAATTGTCTCTTTGTATACTATATGCCCCGTATCTATTTCGACATTCATGCCGTAGCGGTCATATATCAGATCCTTTAGAACGTCTATCTGAACCTGGCCCATAAGACGAGCCTCGATTTCCTTCAGGCGGCTGTTATATACAATGCGAAGCATGGGGTCCTCTTCCGCAAGCAGACTGAGCTTTTTCATTGCATTTATGCTGTCAACGCCCGCAGGCGGAATGATTCTGTATGAAAGAACCGGCTCCAGCACTGGGCTTATCTGAGCACTTTCAAATCCAAGCCCCTGACCCGCGAAGCTTTTTTCAAGACCGCAAAGAGCATAAATATTTCCCGGCTCTGCAAGGCCTACCGCCTCGAATTTTACTCCGGAGTATGCCCTGATCTGGTTTATCTTCTCATCGTCGATAGTGTCCTTCGGCTTTAAAGCTCCACCGCAAAGCTTTATCCAGCTGAGCCTTTGACCGCTTTCATCATGACTGATCTTAAAGACCTTTGCACCAAATTCTTCGCTGTACTTTTTTTCGGAAATATACTCTGAAAGAAAGCTTATCAGCTCGTCAACGCCCTCAAGCCTTAGAGCTGAACCAAAGAGACAAGGGAAAAGCTTTCTACCGTCGATTAAGCTGCATACAGTCTCTTTTGAGAGTGTGCCCCTGTCTAAAAACTCTGTGAGAGCATTCTCATCCAGCTCGGCGATTTTCTCAAAGTCAAGATTATTAAAATCTACAAAGCCCTCGCCAAAGTGCAGCTTAAGATCCTCGAGCAATGTAGCAAGGCTCTTGCCGGAGGCCTCCATTAGATCCTTTTTATTTACCCAAACAATGCACGGAACCCTGTATCTTTTCAAAAGCTCCCAAAGCGTTAGGGTATGCGCCTGAACTCCATCCTGACCACTGATAACAAGCAAAGCATAGTCCAGTACCGACAGGGTTCTTTCCATTTCCGCCGAGAAATCCATATGGCCCGGAGTATCAAGCAGATTAAAATGATTATTTCCAACATCAAAAATTGCCTGCTTGGAAAAGATAGTAATACCTCTTTCTTTTTCAATCAGGAAATTGTCTAAAAACGCATCCTTATGATCAACACGGCCTATCCTTCTGATACTGCCGCTCTTGTAAAGCAGGGCCTCAGCTGTTGTCGTTTTACCGGCATCAACATGAGCTAAAATGCCCAAGACTACATTATTCATGCTATAATTATAGCAGAGAAAATAGTTTAAAAAAACAAGGTGAAAGCTATGTTCAAAGATTATAACGATGTATTACTAAACGCAAAAAAAGTCCTTGATGGAATTTGCAATGTTTGTCCGGAGTGCAACGGACTCGCTTGCAAAGGCAAGGTTCCTGGCTGCGGCGCAAAGGGCAGCGGATCCGCCTTTACGGAATGCATAGACTTCTTTAAGTCCATCAAGCTAAATATGGATGCCGTTCATCCGCACTTTGAGGCAAATACAAGAATAGAGGCACTTGGCACCGAATTCATGTATCCGTTTTTTGTGGCTCCAATAGGCGGCATGAATCTCAACTATGGCGGAGTCCTGACCGAAGCCGCATATTCAAAGGCTGTAATAAAGGGCGCAAGGCAGACAGGAATCTGCGCCTTTACCGGAGACGGTCCCAACGAAGAGTATTTCTTCGCACCACTTGAATTTATCAAGGAAGAGCAAGGTCTTGGCATTCCTACTATCAAGCCCTGGGATATGGACAAATGCCTAAAGAGAATAGAAATAATCGAAAGCTTTGGTGCAGTAGCCTTTGCAATGGATATTGACTCTGCATCTCTAATAAATCTTAAGCTCATGGGGAAGCCTGTATACACAAAGAGCACCGAAGAGCTTAAAACGCTTGCCGAGTCAACAACAATGCCTTTCATAGTTAAGGGCATCATGACGCCTCAGGCCGCTGAAAGATGTGCAGAGGCTGGCTGCTACGGCATTGTGGTATCAAGCCATGGAGGCAGAGTCCTTGAGGACTGCCCACCACCTGCAAGCATGCTCCCTGAAATCAGAAAGGCTGTTGGAAATAGCCTGAAGATATTTGTCGATGGCGGAGTTCGCTGCGGAGCAGATGTATTTAAATGCATTGCCCTTGGCGCAGACGCAGCATTAATCGGAAGGCCTTACGCTATTGCAGCGCACGGCGGCATGGATGAAGGCGTAAAGATGCTTACAAAAAAGATAGGAGCAGAGCTGAGTGAAATAATGCTTATGACAAACTGCCCGGATATCAAATCGATAACATCAGAAAAAATCATAATGAAATAAGGAGGAAAAGCACATGTATTTCATGCGAGATGAACAAAAGCACGACATTAAGGAAAATCTAAAGGGCGGCGTTGGCCCTCTTGATTTCAGAAACATAGTACCCGCAGAAATGCTTTACGGCGCAGGGACAGTATTCAGCCTCGTAACCTTTAAGCCGGGCGAATCAATAGGACTTCACGGTCATACAGAAAACTTTGAAATCTATTTCATAGTTGAAGGCAAAGCAAAGGTTACAGACAATGGCGAGGAAAGAATCTTGACAGCCGGAGACAGTGAAATCTGTGCAAACGGTGATACTCACTCAATCGAAAATATCGGGGACACAGATCTTAAAATAGTTGCACTGATATTAAACAATTTCGAAAGAAAATAAGCGTTAAAAAAGGTTGCCCTTCAAAGGCAACCTTTTGTTTTGCTTTATAAATCTTCTTCAGTCATTACCTTAAAGCCGGCCTTTTTCAAGTACTCAACTGTAATGCCATCGCCGGGGATTTTCTTTCCGGAGAAGCTTCCGTCATAGATGAGCCCGCATCCGCAGGATGGGCTGCCTGACTTCAATACGCAGTAATCAGCCTTGCAAAGCTTTGCTATTTCTACTGCAGTCTTTGCTCCAAGGTCGTACTCCCTTGTGACATCAACTCCGTCATCACGAAGGACCTTATCCCCCACTCTTTCGGAAGGATGCCTTGGGGTCGGAAGGCCTCCGAGCTGCTCCGGGCAAACAGGGATAAGTGTATTCTCTTTTCCAAGTTCAAGTAACTTATCACTAGTCTTTTTTGCAGCATCATATCTGCATACACAGCCAACGAGGCAAGCGCTTACCAATATATTTGCCATAGCTAATCCCTTTCGTATAATTCAACGTTTGTTATGCCATCAATTTCCGCAAAGTTCACCTTGACGGTTTCCTTCTGTGAGGTTGGAACATTTTTACCTATATAGTCAGGTCTAATAGGAAGTTCCCTGTGGCCTCTGTCAATCAGAACAGCAAGACAAATCTTGCTTGGACGTCCCTGACCGAATATTGCCTCGATTGCGGCTCTTGCGGTTCTGCCTGTATAAAGGACATCATCACAAATAATGATTTCTTTTCCGTCAACGTCGATATCTATTTTGGCGTCGTTTACACGTGGCATATAGTCATGCGACAAATCGTCTCTGTAAAAGGTAATATCCAGCTCACAAAGAGGAACTTCGACTCCGGAGTGCTTTTGAATATTCTCTTTAAGCACCTTAGCCATTGGTACCCCTCTGGTCTTTATACCTACAAGGACAACATTATTCAGATTTGCACTCTTCTCAATGATTTCGAAAGAGAGCCTTGTTAGGGCTCTCTTTACTGTGAGTTCATCAAGAAGCTGAACTTTCTTTTTCATTTTTATTCCTTACTTTTCGTCTTCTGTAAGTTCAACGTCACCCATTGTATCAACCATCTTACCGATTGATTCATTCTCGTGTCCTTCACCTGTAATCTTTCTTGTGATGATACCAACGATCATTGCAGCAGCAAGAGATGTAAGAGTGATGAGGGATCCGCCTGTTGCTGAGTTGTGGCCGAAGCTGAATGAAAGTCCGCCGATACCGCAAACAAGAATAGCTGCAACCGGGTAGAGGTTTCTGTTGTCGCCAAGGTCAACCTTTGCAACAAGCTGAAGTCCTGATACTGCGATGAAGCCGTAGAGGGCTACGCAAGCTCCGCCCATAACGCACTTTGGAATTGATTCGATAACTGCTACGAACGGTGTGAAGAATGCAAGAATCATGCATCCGATTGATGCTGTTGAAATTGTGTGTGTGGAAGCATTTCCTGTGATAGCTACGCAAGCCATGGATTCGCCATATGTTGTGTTAGCGCAGCTTCCAAATACTGTACCGATGAGAGAACCAATACCGTCACCGATGAGTGTCTTATCAAGACCAGGATCTGTGATAAGGTCGTGATTGATAATGTTGGAAAGGTTCTTGTGGTCGCCTGTGTGCTGTGCAAGCTCTACTACTGCGATAGGTGCATAAATAAGAGCAAGGTTAACGATTGCTGCACCGTCAATCTTTGCATACTGGCCGCTTGTCTTAAATGCATTGATGATATAGAATCCCGGGATATCTACGATTGACTTGATGCTGAAGTTTCCGAAAGCATCGATGAATGGCTGGAAGCTGAGAATCTGAAGTGCCTGAGCTCCTGTTGCTCTTCCGATAAGTGTGAGGATCATTGCAAGGATATAACCTGCGCCGATGCCATAGATGAATGGGAACATCTTCATGCTACTGTTTCCGCGTACTGAGCAGTAAACAATTGCAAGGAAGGTGAATAAACCAACAGCAATTGTGATAAGGCTGTATGTATCCCCGCCGTTTGTTGACATCCAGCCTGTAGCTGTGCTGGAAAGTGAAAGTCCGATGAGTGCTACGATAGGACCTGCAATAGCTGCCGGAAGGAGTTTGTTAATCCAGCCGCTTCCTGCTACCTTAATTACAAGTGCTACGATAACGTATACAAGTGCAGCAAAGCCTACACCGATGATAACACCCCAGTAGCCGTAGCCTGCACCGATTGATGCTGCATATGCTCCAAGGAATGTGAATGTACTACCAAGGAATACAGGGCTCTTTTTCTTAGTTACAAAGATGTAAAAGAGTGTACCAAGACCTGCACCAAAGAGTGCAGCTGCAGGGTCTGATGGAAGACCGTTGCCTGTCATGATGATTGGAACGAGCAGAGTAGCAGCCATAATAGCAATCATCTGCTGGAATGCGAAGAGAATATTCTCTTTCTTAGATGGTTTGTCGTAAACGTCGTAAATGAGTTTCATTTTTTCATCCTTTCATGGAAAATATAGATATAATTCCACAAAACGCATAAAAAAACCTTGCCGTTTGTATAGGCAAGGTAAATATAATCCTCGTGTAAAAAGCGCGTACGCATACGCAACATTTAGCCTTGCCAATATCTCTGTATTGGATTAAAGATTAATGCATTTTGTTCACTAGATATAGTATCAAATAAACGGGCCTTGGTCAATACCTAGGCCCGAAATAAATCAATTATTCTTGATTATTTATACTTTTCAGGGTTGTATGAAACAGTTCCGCATACTCTGTCTCCGGCATCGCCTGCAGCGGTAAGGATATAGCCCTTATCATTGAGAGGCTGATCTGAGTAGCATGCTGTATAAATATGTACATCAGGATGATCTCTGTGGATCAGCTCAATGCCCTCCTTTGCGGAGAAAATGCACATAAGCTTGATTCTGTCGCAGCCTGCTTCCTTGATGCGTCTGATTGCAGCATCAGCAGAAACGCCTGTTGCCAGAGCCGGATCTACTATAATAACCTGCCCGTTTGCGGCCTCAACCGGCAGCTTGAAATAATATGTATGAGGCTCGAGAGTCTCCTCATCTCTGAAAAGGCCAATGTGTCCGACTCTGCATGTCGGGTAAAGCATTCTAAGACCATCAACCATGCCAAGACCTGCTCTTAAAATAGGTACAATAGTAAAGTCTTCGGCAATAACCTCTGTTTCAACCTCCTGAAGAGGAGCCTGAACTGTTACAGTCTTTGTCTTAAGATCCTTCAAGGTCTCATAGCCCATAAGAGTTGAAAGCTCGCCAACGAGCTCGCAGAACTCCTTTGATCCTGTATGGACATCACGCAGATGAGAAACCTTATGCTTGATCAGCGGATGATCGAATATTGTTACATTCTTTAAGTATTCTTCCATTTTGTTCTCCCCAATTAATAATCTAAACTAACCATATCTAACAGATACCAATTACCTTTTACTTTACCGAAGTACATTCTATTGCTGAAGACGTCCGTTCTCGTGCCGAGGCCCCTGCTAATAGTCATGTTCTTTTCGAAATATACATCGCACGAGAACAGATTCTCATTGTACATCACGTAATTTGTAACGCTTTCGTTTGTGAAGCTGTCGAGCGTATGACCACTTACAAATGTGATATCAACATTACCTGCCCACTTTGTTGCAAGGCTGTAGAGATTTGTTCCCTGCAAAAGCATACATGTCGATCTTACAGTCGCAAGTCCGTGTGAAGCACCACCGACATCATCCGTCATAAACTTTGACCAGGTCTTACCGATTACAAGCGGATTGCAAACCGAGTCTGCAAGGGTCTTTGCCTCGGGACTTGCCGCGAACTCCGGCTTAACGAAATAGCTTCCATCTGAAGAAACATCAAAGCTCAGCTCTTCTGATCCGTTGTTCAGAACAGAAAATGCGGGCTCAAAGTATACATTGTCAACGGTATAAATAAGGCCCTTCGGAGCGTCAACATAAGGCGCAACATATTCAAAGTCTCCTAGCTCAGCCTCCTCTGCCGGAGTCAAATTAGTCTTCTGGCCACTTGCAAGAAGCGTAAAGCCCTCCGGAATCGTAAGCTTGTAGCTGAGAGCATTCTGCTCGTTTAAGCTGATCCCTTCGGAGTTCGAATCTCTGATAATTGCATACTCTATCGACCATTCGGAAAGAGTCATAATTCCAAGCTTGGTTACGCTGCTTTCCTCTTTGATAGAAATCGTAATAAATGGCTTTCCGTCAATGGTGATGTCATATGCCGGGTTCAGGGAATTATGAGAACCCTTTGCAGGAGCAGCTGCCATATCAGCATCCTTTGCCTTGGCATAGAAGTCTGCCTTTCTCGCAGCTGAATCGCCAAAGCGAGTATCCGAGAAGTTATATTCCTCGAGATATTTTCCAAGCTCAGAATCTTCCGAAGCGTCCTTTACAAGCCAAAGTACATAGTTATCAGCACTGTTTCTTTCATATTTAACCATCATAGTTCTGACATAGAAAAAGATGGCTACGAAGCACAGTAAAATTACAATTAAATATGCAAGATAAATCTTTCCGAATAAGGATTTCTTATTTCTGTGTCTGTCTGCTCTGCCCATTACTGCGCACCTCCTTTTACAACAAATGCTGTCGGGAGTCTCCATGAAGCATTTGCATAATACAGGGTTACGCTCGTCATCAGGTATTCATCTTGATAATACATGCAGGAGGAGCTTCCCCCGTCAAGGTTTGCAGCATTAACTGCACCATATTCGAGCATTACGTCTATAAGATCGGAGGCTGTTGCACCAAGGTGACCCGATGAACCTCTTCCGTCAGTTACAAGCAGCATAATAGCACCATCAGCCCTCTGGCCTATAGCTGTTCTCGGGTTTGATCCGGAGCCTGCACCCTTAAGCTCTCTTGCCTCGCCGTTAATTACAAGCGGAACAAAGTGGTTATTGGCATCTGTCAGCTCATCCTGGAAGGCAACGGCATCTCTGATGCCTTCTGTCTTAACAAATTCCTCAAGCTTTGCCTTTGACCAGCCTGCGATATCTTCGATTCTGAGAATATTATTTGTATCCATTCCGATTAGATAAAGGCCAGCCCATCCCGAAGGATCATTGAGCTGGATTTCTCCGTCGACAATGCATACACCGTAGGGTCTACCGCCCTTGTTTGCGTCAGCAGCATAAAGGCCACCGTTAACTCCGGCAATAGCACCGCTTTCACTGACAATCTTGTGAAGCTCTTTACCGTATTCGCCCCATGGATAGGTGCTGGCAACGCCAACCTTTGATGGATCCTTTACAATCATCAAAGTTGCAAAGAAGCCTCTTCCGTTAATCTCAACTACTTCGATTCCGTTTTCGTCGAAGTTGCCCTCAACCTCAGAATCAACATCAATGAGCTCCTGGTCAATATCAGTTTCCATCTTAGCCATCGAAGTCGAATCAACGATTTCCTGAATCTCATCCGAGCTTAAAAATACTGATGCAAGGAACTTTAGATTTCCCGATTCCAGCACAGTTGTAATAAATGTCCTGCGCGCCGCAGGAGACGGACCTTTAATAATGACTGCTAAAACAATCACCAAAGCTAAGACTGCGGCAAGAACAGTTGTGAAAAAAACAAGCAATATTCTTCCGAGAGTCTTTCCTTTTTTCTTTTTTCCTTTGTATCTCTTTTCTATTTCCATAGCTTTCAGTATACCACATCTTGTGCATTTTTTTAAGGGATAAATACAAATACACCACAGTTTGAAGTCTAAAAATACACAGCAGCTGTGTATTTTTGCCGTTATATTAGTTGTTATTAATTACAGAGTTTCCCTGTTAATATTTAACTACACACAAGGAGAGAAAATGCGCAATTTAGCTACAATTCGAAAAAAAAGAGGTCTGACTCAGACACGACTATCTGAATTAACCGGCATTTCGCAGCAATGCATTCAAAGATATGAGCATGGCCTAAGTTCACCAAGCTGCGAAGTTCTTGTGATTCTTGCTGATGCACTTGACACGGCAACCGACTACCTTTTAGAAAGGACGGACAGTGATGCTCCGCCAAACCACATAAGTGAAAACGAACTAAAGCCTGATGAGGCACATATAGTCCAGGAATACAGAAAGTACACCGATGCAGGAAAGAATTTTCTCAGCAGGACAATGGAGGCATTTGACAAAGTAAATAAAGAAATAAAATAACTTTCCGCAGGCCATGTCGGGAGGTAAGCATGAAAAAAATTAAATATGTTGTTACCACGAGTACGGTAAAAGTCGAAGACACAAGCATAATATCCTACGGCATTGCATGCATGAATAATGAAGCCCAGCAAAAATGCATACAGGATATTTCACCTGATAAGGGAATCGTTCAAAACGCAGTTATTAGTTTTAATAGATATAAATTATCCCCTAATCACTTTGAAGAAGCAGTCGAAGATGTTATTGTAAGCGCGTCTATTCTAGACTAAGGGAAGGCTTTACCATATTAATATTTGTATACTAAATTTATAAGACATGGCACGGAAAGTTAAAAGGACCGAAGATTTATTCTTCGGTCCTTTCTATTAATTTTCCATCTTATTTGATTCTTCGAATCTTCTGATTTTCTTTGATGTATTTTTATTAAATTCGCTGTGGCGAAGAAGAAGCCTCTTCATCATCTTGTAAGGCGGATTGCAGGCATTTACCTCATTAACTATAGTCCAGAGATATTCCTTAACCTTATCATCGTTATCTGCATCCTCACCAAGCTTTTCCTTTAGCAAGGTCCAGTCAGGGTAAATACCAACAGCGATAATAGTATCATCCTTACTTGAAGCAGAATCCTCAAACACCATTGATTCAGCGATTTCATCATGAAGCGAAAGCTGATATTCAATTTCCTCAGGGAATACATTCTTCCCGTTTTTGGTAATAATAACATTCTTTTTACGGCCGGTAATAATGATGTAACCTTCGGCATCAATATATCCGAGGTCCCCGGTGTAGAACCAACCATCTTTGATAACCTCAGCAGTAGCCTCCGGGTTCTTGTAATAACCAAGCATGATGTTATCACCCTTAAGACAAATCTCACCTGTGCCGGAGTCGTCCGGATTCGAAATCTTAGCATCAAATCCAGGGAAAGCAATACCACAGGAGATTGCCTTTGGCTTGTTTTCAGGATTAAGCGCACCCATCGGGGCAGCTTCTGACAGACCGTAGCCCTGAAGCGCCATAATACCGAAGGATTGAAGGTCCTCTAAAATTTGAGGGTTAATTGCGGCGCCACCGCAAATCATCATTCTCATGCGTCCGCCCAAGGTCTCTTTAATTTCCTTAAAGAAAACATTTGTAAGATCTATTCCAAGCTTTTTAGCGGCATTAGAAATCTTGATAGCTCTTGTAACAGTCTTCTCCTTGCCCTTCTTTTTAATTCCCTTCCAAATAGCCTTGTAAAGGGCTTCAAAGATTGCGGGAACTGCGAGCAGGAAAGTCGGATGAATCTCCTGAATATTCTTGACAATATACTTCAAGCCTTCGCAGTGAGCTATTGAGGCACCCTTGTAAATCGGTATGATAAAATCGCATGTACACTCAAATGTGTGGTGAATAGGAAGAACGCTGAAAAAAACATCATCAGGACGGAAGTCGACAAGTGTCGGTGATACCATGAGGTCTGCACAGATATTCTTGTGTGAAAGCATTATTCCCTTTGCCATACCTGTTGTTCCGGATGTAAAAATGATAATGGACATTTCTTCCGGGTCGATTTGTGCATCAAGGAAGCGTCTGTCTCCGGAGCTAACAAGCTGCATACCTGCTTCGATAAGCTTCCACTGAGATTTAATGTTTCCCTCGTCTTCTCTTCTATCTTGAGCGATGAGGATTTCAAGGCCTGTATCGCCCTCTTCAAACATTTTTACAAAAGTAGCCTCTCTCTTCTTATCGAATACCACGGCCGAAACTTCGGATTCCTTAACAAGATTCTTAAGATCATCGTATGGAAGCTCCTTGTCAAGAGGAACAACTATGCCTGTTCCGCAAACAGTTGCGAAATAAGCAACGCCCCACATGTACTGGGTCTCTCCTATAATAGCGATACGCTTATCCTTAAGACCAAGCTCAATAAACTCGGTTCCCAGAGCGTTTACCTCATTGTAAAAACGATCATAGGAAATCTGAGTGTACGGACCCTTTTCAAATTTTGTATAAAATGCAGTATTGTCCTTGTATAGGTCATGGCTGCTCTCAAGCATTTGCTTTAAGTTGATAATCGCTCTGTTAGTAAGATTCTGAACTCCGGGACGAGGGTCATCAATTTGCTTTTGAATTAAATCATTTGCCCATTTCCATGCCCTGTCGTTCATTACTTTATATTCTTCTGCTGATACCGGTTTCATTTTTTATCCTTTCTAATCTCTAATCTATAGGCCCCCTCGCCTGCAAGCTCTATTATCTCGCAGTGGGTCACATTTTTCAATAAGAAAGCAAATATTAAAAATGAAACGGATTGCAAACAGAAATGTGCTATTATTTAAATAAGAATATTATCCGCATATAAGGAAAGGAAAATACCATGCCAAAGGAAAAAAGTCCATATACAACCGGAATAGAAGCATTAATAAAAGATTTAAATCAAGCTCGAGCATCAATAATCCATATTAAAGGACTGAGTGAAGAAGAAACAAAAGCACTTGACAAACCATTTAATACAATCATTAGAAAGATAGGCCAATATGCGGACACAGATGAATTAGATAAGGATGGAATCAAGGATTTAGCCGATGCTATTAAATTATTTGATACCGCCATAGATGATTATATCAATCAATACTCCGGCGATCAGCTTCAAAAAAGTAAACGAGAAGCTGCAGATGTACTCAAAACAGTAAAGAGTAAATTTGACGATAACTCATCCGTTAAGGGTCTTATATCTGCAAATGAATACCTTACAGAATTCACAAACGGTGACAACAAAAAGGGGACAACTCAATTTGAGAAATACGGCATAGAGGGCACTCAGCCAAGCTTTGAAGAATGCCGCACTATGTCATTTAAGAACCCTGATAGAGACAAAACCTTTGCGCAGCTTCTGTGGCTAATAGATAAAGACTACAAGTCTCAAAGGCTTCGTCCGGGAATTAGCAGCTACTACAAAAAAACTATAGACAGGCTTCAAGATGAACTCGAAAAAACAGATTTTGAAACCCAAATGGATTTTGGGATAAAACTGAACCGTCATTTGAATGCACTCTATGAGGCAACATATAAAAAGTTTAACGAGCTTAAAAATAACGCCCCTCAAGGAACAGACCTCCATGATTATGCCATGAGGAATATTGCAGATAATCCGGAGTACCAGAGCTGCGAAGCGCTAAGCTTCTTCATCTCTGTTACAAGAGAAACGGATTGCATGAAAATAACCGACTTGATCGCAAGATCCGGTAAGGATATAGATGCGAGCATGGCCAACAAAGATGCTTCAAAATTTGTATCCGGTTTGATAAATAACGGTCTTAAAAGCTATTTAACAGAACATGGGCTTATCACTCATAAATACGGTGAAAAGACCATATATGAAATAGAATATGTTGATCCGGAGCTTAACAAAATCCATTATTATAATACTCAAAAACGTGAAGCTATTCTTCCGGATTACGAAAAGCTTGTTAACGACGCAGAAAAGAAATCCCAGAGCTGCCAGGACATGGAGAAGGGAATTAGGGAATTGCTTAGCGCCGAGATTTCCGATGCAAATTACGCAAACAAAATAAAAGCCGCAAGAGATTATATAAACGCTTACCTTGACACGCATAAAGGATACCGCTTCAGCGATAACGGAAAAGAAAGAGTTCGGATTGCTAACAGTCTGCTTTCAAGTGTAAATGAAATTGAGGCTGAGTATATAAAAATAACGGACCACAGCTTCGATCCTAAAGATGTTATTTGGGAGACGGGGTGTACAGCACGTACAATTGAAAGTCAATTTAAAGCGGCAAAAGAAAAAGGCCTTAGCCCGGATAAATTCACCGAAGCAATGATGGGCCCAATACGGGCTGGCAATATAAAAGACGTCAATGATAAATTAAAAGAATATGAAATTAATGTCCAGGAAATAGATGAGAATGACATACCACCGCTTGAACAATACACAAAAGCTCAGCAAAGCTATATAAAAACAACAGCAGAGATTTTAGATGTGTTCTATAGCAGAGACAAGGCCTTATATTACCGTGAAATCGATAACGATAAAAATATAGGTCTTGTTAACGACAGAGATCTTGCGCATTTTGTGCTGGATTACGGCAGAGATGCCAAGACCCTTAGAGCAAATATGGATAAGCTCGCGCTGCTTGCAGGGACTAATTACAATGTGAATATTACGGGCAAAAAGGATCAGCTTCTTAAGGATCAGGCAGCGCTTTATGAAAGCAGAATCGCAAAATTTGAGGCAATAGATTTTGATAAATATTATGACATATCTGATAAAGACCTTGTCGATAATTATTCCGAAATAATGCATAACATGTTCGCCATTTCGGTCTTTCAGAATGTTACAAAGACAATCTCCAATAATCCGTATGTCAGTCAGCAATTGCTCGATAGAATGACAGCACTTGAAAACAAATATTCAAATCTCATGACTGTCAATCAGCTTAGAATGGAATTAATGGCAAATCCTTATAGCCGCATACTAGATATTAATCAGATGCGTATGTCTACCCCGACCAACGCTTTAGTTTTATTTAGCGCTGCTGACAAAACGGATGTCGAATTCAAAAATTTCGCATCAACCTTGAATGATTTCACTATTCAGCGTGATAACGCCATTGCAGATCATATTAGGGCACAGATGTGCAGTGAGCCCGGCAATAACGAGGCATGGAGGAGAATAGAATTCTATGACGCAAATGGAGAGAAAATCAGTTTTGAGATACATTCTTTATACGAAAAAATCAGGGACGGGGGACGAGTTTATGCAATCGATCCAAAGAACCCTGTATTAAAATGCTTTGATACAAATGGAAAGTCCTTACCCGATTTTGAAAAAGACATAAATGAAGATGTAAAGAGAAAGCTTGACAATGTAATCAAAGGCCACAAAGAAGAAATTCTTAGAGCTGAAAAAGAAGCCGAAGCGATGATAGGAAAGCAGAAGCGTAAGGCTGTAAAGGATTCGCTGAGCAGTAAGGCAGATCAATGCCTGGAAAGTGCGAAAAAAGCTCTTAAAAACGACGCTCAAGAGGCCCTGATAAACAGCTTGACCGGCATGGTTTATTATGAAATATCGTCCAGAGTAAAAAATGACGAGGATATTCAAAAGCTTGAAGCGCTTGACAGCGAAAAAGCTCACAAGATTATTGCAACTGAAATGAAATCAAACGTTTCAAAGTTCCTTAAAGAAATCCCAAATATAGAACTTGCAAAGATGATTGACGATAAGGATTTTAAAAAGGAATTCGTTCATGCATATTCATATTTCCAGCAAAGCATTAATCCAGAATTCAAGGGTAAGGATTTCAGAGAGACATTGATGAATAAGCTCGAAGCAAAGATACAGCAGCCTGAAGCACAGCCTCAGAAGGAACAAGTACAAGCTCCGGCCATCAAATAGCTAAACAAAAAATGCACTCAGTTGAGTGCATTTTTTATTAACATACGATTCGCTATTACAGGGTCCATTTTTCCTGCTCGGTATGAAGCAGCTCGTGGGCCTTATGCGAAAGCGGAGTCTCAAGATAATCCTTATATAGGGCTAATACTGCAGGATTTTCATGAGAGAACCTCATTGGATTATTCTTATCAAGCGTGTAGAGTCTTTCGCCTCTTTCGCCGGCAAGCTCGAAGCCATCGCAAATAGGCTGCCCGCCGCCGCCTGCGCATCCACCGGGGCAAGCCATGATTTCAACGAAATCATATTGAGCCTCGCCCTTTCTTATCGCTTCAATCAGGGCCCTTGCATTTCCAAGCCCGCTCGCAATCGCAATCTTTAGCTTAAGATCATTTATAGTGAAGCTTGCTTCCTTCCACTTGTTAAGGCCTCTCAGCTCTGAGAATGCGTCTGCATCCGGATTCTTGCCTGTAAGAAGGAAATATGCGCTTCGCAGTGCAGCTTCCATTACGCCGCCTGTTGCGCCGAATATTACAGCAGCACCTGTTCCAATGCCAAGAGGCTGGTCAAAGTCCTGTTCCTCAAGAGCGGCACAGTCGATGCCTCCCAAGAGTCTTCCGAGCTCTCTTGTCGTAAGCACTACATCAACATCCTTTGAAGATGCATCATTTACTTCCTTTACATCGCATTCGTATTTCTTTGCGGAGCACGGCATTATCGAAACACAGAAAATCTTTTCAGGCTCAATGCCGAGAATCTGGGCATAATAGCTCTTCGCAACCGCGCCGAACATCTGCTGCGGAGATTTTGCCGTTGAAAGCATGTTAACCATATCAGGATACTCAAGCTTTAAGAAGCGTACCCATCCCGGGCAGCAGGATGTGAACATTGGTCCCTTTCTGCCTTCCTTGATGTGCTCTATAAGCTCGCTACCCTCTTCCATAATTGTGAGGTCAGCTGAAAAGTTTGTATCAAATACATAGTCAGCGCCCAAAGTCTTTATTGCGGCGACCATGCGCTTTTCAGTTGCAAGCTTGCTGTCAAGACCTACAGCATCTCCCCATGCAGCTCTAACCGCCGGAGCAACCTGAATAATAACTGTCTTATCAGGATCAGCAATAGCATTAAGAACCTTCTTTGTATCATCACGTGCACTTAATGCACCAACAGGGCAATGAGTAATGCACTGTCCGCAAAGTGCGCAATTAATATCCTTAAAGGCGCTTCCACCCCTCACCTCAAGCTTTGTTCTGTTCCCTGTTCCATTCAGATCCCAAACACCAAGGCTCTGGACCTTATCACAGATATTAATGCAGCGCATGCATTTAATGCATTTGCTTGCATCTCTTACAAGAGGAGCGCTGCTGTCCCACCTGAAAGCGTCAAAATCCTTTTCGAACACCTCATCGGTAATATTAAGCTCCTTTGCAACCTTCTGCAGGGAGCAATTACCGCTGCGTACACAGCTGGTGCAGGATACGTTATGTTCAGATAAGATCAGCTCAACATTGGTCCTTCTTGCATCAAGAACCTTCTTTGAATTAGTTTTTACAACCATGCCTTCAGCAACAATAGTATTACATGATGCTGAAAGTTGCTCTTGTCCTTCGATTTCAACAAGACAAACTCTGCAGGCGCCGACTTCATTTAATTCCTTTAAGTAGCAAAGAGTAGGAATATAGATACCGTTTGCCTTTGCGGCCTCGAGTATGGAGCTTCCTTCTTCTGCGCAGATACGTTTCTGATCAATAGTCAAATTTACCATGTCTGTCCTTTGCCTCCTCTGAATGCACCAAAGCCTCTGCAGTCACATCTAAGGCAACGTGAGCATTCCTGTTCGCATTCCTGCTTTGTCATATTCTGTTCCATAATGTCAAAGTCATATTTTCTATCAAAGGCCGCTCTTTCCTTAAAGTTGATTCTTCCGCTGGCTTCCATAGGAGCCGCAGGAGCATATGGTATTTCAATATCTCTTGGAAGCACATGCTTATAGCCAAGATATTCGTCGATATTTGCAGCGGCAGTCTTTCCGGCCTCTACGGCTCTGATTACCGTTGACGGACCGCTTGCACAGTCGCCTCCGGCAAATACGCCTTCTGCAATGAAGCAGCCTTTGCCTGCCGCAAGACTCTCTCTCTTGACAGGAAGTCCCTTTGCGGCAAATTCTGCACTGTCAATTGCCTGACCTATTGCCGCAATAATGATGTCGCACTCGATTCTCATCTCAGGGGCATCAGCTCTTACAGGCTTTGGTCTTCCTCCTTCGTAGCTGCCCGGAATCTGAGGTGCAACAATTAATGCAGCAACTTTTCCTTCAGCATCCTTTTCAACTCGAACAGGAGCCATCAAGGAAACGATTTCACAGGTTTCTGCAATAGCGCCTTCTATTTCTTCAGGAAGGGCGGTCATATCTTCTCTGCGACGTCTGTATATACACTGTACAGATGAAGCGCCAAGTCTTTGCGCTGTGCGTGTGCAGTCCATCGCAACATTACCACCGCCGACAATTACAACCCTCTTGCCCTTAAAGTCAGGTTTTTCGTTATCGCCAATAGCACAAAGGAGTTCAACCGCAGAAATGACATTTTCTGCGTCTTCCCCTTCGATACCGAGAGTCTTGGCATTGTGCGCACCAATTGCAAGATAGATACAGTCGTATTCCTTTTTCATATCCTCATAGCAATCTCCGGTGATTTTTGCTTCAAGCTTAACCTCAACACCTGTTGACAATACATTATTAATATCTTCATCAAGGAATGATTCCGGAAGACGATATCTTGGAATACCATAACGCATCATTCCGCCGAGCTGTTTTCTCTGTTCGAATACTGTTACCTTATGGCCCATAAGCTGGAGGTAATATGCGGCTGTCAGTCCGGAAGGACCTCCGCCAACAACAGCAATCCTCTTCCCTGTTGACGGCATGCATGCCGGAGCATCAACCTTGCCGGCCATCTCAACAGCCATTCTCTTGATACCTCTGATGTTTACTGATGCATCAATCATATTTCTTCTGCAAGCTGCTTCGCATGGATGCTCACAAATCAGAGCACAAGCCGCAGGGAAAGGATTATCAAAGCGTATTGTTCTTACCGCATCAGCGTATCTCCCCTCCTTAACCAGGGCAACATATCTCGGTATATCTACATGAGCCGGACAGGAAGCCTTGCAGGGAACAGGAATAAATGACGCTGTGCAGCGGTCATGTGTAATATGAGATTCAAAATCTTTTCTGAAGTTCTCGATATTACGCAAAAGAGCTTCTGCAGCACCAAAGCCGATAGCACAATCTGCACTATCCTTAATTGTATTTGCAAGGGACTTAAGCGTATCCAAATCCTCTGCTTTTCCTTTACCATCAAGTATTCTGTCAATAATTGAGGCAATCTGTTTTAATCCCACTCTGCAAGGAACACATTTCCCGCAGCTTTGAGAAAGACAAAGCTTTACAAAAGCACTGCTTTGCTCAACAGGACAATTGGATACCGGAGCAACCACTCCGCGGGTTGCAAGAACCTTGTATAAATCTGTGACCGATTTCTCGCACCCGGTCATACGAATTATTTCTTGTCGACTCACCTTGTTCTCCTTTTTCTGTTAACGAAATCTCTTATATAATTTATTATATATAGCCACACGAGTATTGCAAGAACTCTTTCAACAAATATTAGTATAATAAAAACAAAAAAAGGCTTCAAAAATGAAGCCTTTTTATCACATTTCAGAGTCTTATTTTACGCTTACAAGCTCAACTATAACTTCAACCATCTTGTTCATTGCGTCAACAGATACGAATTCATGAATACCATGGAAGTTCTCGCCACCTGTTGAAAGATTTGGACAAGGAAGTCCGTCATACGAAAGTCTGCATCCATCTGTGCCACCGCGAATTGCGACAATCTTTGGCACAACATCACAGGCCTTCATTGCGGCTACTGCTCTGTCAACAACATCAAGATGATTCTTGATTACTTCCTTCATGTTGTAATAGCTGTCGTGCATAAGAAGCTCAACACTGCCCTGACCATATTTCTTGTTCATAAAATCAACTATATCCTGAACAAGCTTTTTTCTTTCCTTAAACTTCTTCATGTCATGGTCTCGAATAAGCATACCAATCTTGGTTTCTGTTTCATCACCGCTTATATGCTGGATATGGAAATATCCCTCATAGCCACAGGTATGTGCAGGAGTCTGTCCCTCAGGAAGCATATTGATAAAATCCGTTGCCATGAGAGTTGAATTCTTCATGATATCCTTTGCATAGCCCGGATGAACATTTACGCCATGGAATATCACCTTTGCACCTGCGGCATTAAATGATTCGTATTCAATTTCTCCGAGAGCCCCACCATCAACAGTATATGCGAAATCAGCCCCGAAATTCTTGATATCAAATTTATCTGCCCCACGACCTGTTTCCTCATCAGGATTAAAGCCAATGCAAATCTTGCCATGCCTAATTTCAGGATGAGCAATAAGATATTCAACAGCTGTCAGAATCTCAGCGACTCCGGCCTTATCATCTGCACCAAGGAGTGTGCTGCCATCGGTTACGATGAGCTCCTGGCCCTTATAATTTGCAAGAACAGGATATTCCTTTGCCTTTGTAACAACCTTATCGCTAAGCTTGATGTCTCCGCCCTTGTATTTAACAAAGCGTGGCTTAACATTCTTTCCTGATGCTGATTCGGATGTATCCATATGGGCAATAAGACCAATTGCCGGAGCCTTCTGCCCCTTAGCAAGATTTGCAGGAAGATATGCGTATACATATCCATCCTTGCTTTGTCTGACATTCTTAAGACCCATAGCCTTCATTTCTTCGGCAAGAGCCTTTCCAAGTACAATCTGGCCCTCGGAGGATGGAGTGATAGGATTCTCTTCATAGGAAGTGGTTTCATAAGAAACATATTTAAGGAAACGATCTGTAACTTTCATTTTGATATCCTTTCTTTATCTTTAAGTAATTATTTAATTGTACCACATATTATTCTCTGATTAAAATAGTATGCTTTATTTCCATAATATTGTGATATACTAATTCTCGTTTGCGGTTCTTGCAAATGAAAGGAAATACAAGGAAAAACAATGGATAAATTTAAACCAATGCTCTTTACATGCTTGAAAGATTATAAAAAAGAGCAACTTATAAAAGATATCATATCTGGAATTATTGTAGCTATTATTGCACTGCCTCTTTCAATTGCACTTGCACTAGCATCAGGCGTAGGCCCGGAGCAAGGACTTTATACAGCAGTTGTCGCAGGTTTTCTTATTTCATTCTTTGGCGGAAGCAAGGTTCAAATTGCAGGCCCGACAGCGGCATTTGCAACCATAGTTGCCGGCATTGTAGCGGAAAGCGGAATGGGCGGACTCGCTCTGGCAACAATCATGGCCGGGATACTCCTGATCTTAATGGGAATATTCAAATTCGGTCAATTTATTAAATTTATTCCTTTTACAATAACAACAGGCTTTACTGCGGGAATTGCACTTACGATTTTGATTGGACAAATCAAGGACTTCCTTGGGCTGACATATCCTGCGGGAACAGTTACGATAGAAACAGGCGAAAAAGTCTTCGCCATCGTAAAGAACTTTTCAACCATAAACCTGTATGCGGTACTTGTCGGAGCAGTATGCCTCGCGATTCTTATCGTTTGGCCCAAAATCAGCAAAACAATTCCTGGATCAATCATCGCTGTAATAGTCGGAATCTTGATTGTAAAGTTCCTCAAGCTTCCTGTAAATACCATAGGAGATTTATATTCAGTAAAGGCAGGACTCCCGAGCTTCACTATGCCGGAGTTCAGCTTTAAGAGCATAAAGGCTATGCTTCCGAATGCTTGCACAATCGCAATACTCGCAGCGATCGAGTCACTTCTTTCCTGCGTTGTTGCAGATGGAATGATTGAAGATAAGCACAGATCCAATACCGAGTTAATTGCACAGGGAATAGGAAACATCGGATCAGCCTTCTTTGGAGGCATTCCTGCAACCGGCGCAATTGCAAGAACAGCTGCAAATATTAAGAGCGGTGGACGCACGCCTATATCAGGTATCGTTCACGCCATCGTTTTGGTACTGATTCTTGTTGTACTTATGCCGTATGCGGCTTGGATCCCTATGCCAACAATTGCGGCAATACTCTTCATGGTTTCCTATAACATGTGTCAGTGGAGAACCTTCGTTGCATTATGCAAGACAGCACCAAAGGCTGACATTTTTGTTCTTGTACTGACATTTGTATTAACCGTTGCATTTGATCTTGTTGTTGCAATAGAATTCGGCATGCTTTGCGCCGGTGTTCTTCTTATCAAGAAAATCAGCGACAATTCCAGCATAAAGAGTTGGAAATACAAGGAACAGCTTTCAACGGATGATAACAACATCATCGACGTTCCTCACCAGGTTAGAGTTTACGAAATCAACGGACCTATGTTCTTTGGAGCATCAGATGTAATTGAAGATATCAAGTTTAAGGAATATACAAAGTGTCTTGTAATAAGAATGAGGTCCGTTTCCGTTCTTGATATAACCGCAATGAATCACATTAACAAGCTTCTTGACAGCTGCGAAAAGGCAGGAATACAGTTGATTCTTTCACATGTTAATGAACAACCTCTTAATGTAATGAAAAAATCAGGCTTTTATGACAGACTTGGAGCCGAATATTTCTGCAAGGATATAGAAAGCGCACTTGAAAAAGCGTCATCTATTTAATATCATCAATACATGAACTATACCATACTGTGTATCGGAAAACTGAAGGAAAGCTTCTGGAGAGAGGCCTGCAACGAATACGTCAAAAGACTCGGACGTTTCGGCAAGGTCGATATTGTTGAGCTTCAAGAAAGTAAGAGTGATGACAAGGATGAGGAAAGCACTGCTATTCTTTCCCACATTCCCAAATCAAGCTATGTAATAGCCCTGGATGTCGGAGGAAAGCGCTTCAGCTCTGAAGGACTTGCTCAGAAAATAGAAGCACTTGCACTTGATGGCATCAGTCATATTTGCTTTATCATCGGAGGATCAAACGGATTTAATGATGAAGTGAGAAAAGCCTCAGATTACAGACTCAGCTTCTCCGACTTTACATTTCCACACCAGCTTATGCGAGTAATATTGCTCGAACAAATATATCGCTCCTGCAAAATAAGTGCGGGCGAGAAATATCATAAATAATGGCAGTTAACAATATGACAGCCGGCAGTATTTATAAACAGATGCTGCGTTTTGCTATTCCGATTTTTATCAGCCAGCTGTTTCAACAACTATATAACGTAGCAGACAGTGTCATTGTCGGGCACTATCTCGCAACCAGCTCTCTGGCCGCCGTAGGATCCTCCGGAAATCTAATATTCTTATTTGTAAGCTTTTTCGAAGGGCTTTCTCTGGGCGCCGGAGTTTTAATTTCCAAGAACTATGGCGCAGGCAATAAAATTGCCGTAAAAAAAGCTGTTCATACAACAATAGCCTCCGGTATTATCGCAGGAATAATACTTACCACCGCCGGTGTACTTTTAACTCCAAAGCTGCTTGTTCTCATGAATACCGATGAGCAGTTCCTGCCCGAAGCAATAGAATACTTCCGTTTTTATTTCTACGGAGCAATGGGACTAGTTATGTACAATATTAGCAGAGGTATAATGATGGCTGTCGGAGACAGCAGAAAGCCTTTGTATTATTTAATTTTTTCGTCAATACTCAATGTACTTCTTGATTTTCTTTTTATCGGAGTACTTGGATATGGGGTTTGGTCTGCAGCGCTTGCCACAAGTATTGCACAAGTTATAAGTGCTATTTTGTGTCTAACTAATTTGTGCAGAAGACAGGACGAAGTCCATCTTGCTATTTCAGAAATCAAAATACATAAAAAAGAATTTATTGAGATTATCAAGCTGGGTGTACCCTCCGGAGTACAGAATTCCGTAATAGGTCTGGCAAATGTCATCGTCCTTGCTCAAGTGAACAGCTTCGGGATGATAGCATCTGCAACCTTCGGCGCATATTCAAAAACCGAAGGCTTTGTATTCCTGCCCATAACAAGCATTAATATGGCAATAACAACCTTTATCGGACAAAACCTCGGAGCAAAACAATATGAAAGAGCGAAAAAAGGGGCTCGCTTTGGAATATTCACCGCAATGCTCGCGGCCGCAATAGTAGGAATATTATTTGTTCTTTTCAAAAGCCCCATTATCGGAATTTACTCCCAAGACCCTGAGGTTCTGGCTTTATCAAGGATACAAATTAATACTATCGCGCCTTTTTATATTTTCCTTGCCCTCGCCCACTCCATCGCATCAGTATGCAAAGGGGCAGGAAGGGCAACTGCTCCAATGCTGATCATGCTTGGAATATGGTGCGTATTCAGAATCAGCTATATTTTAACTGTAATGAAGCTCTTCGGAGAAATTCAATTAATCTATTGGGCATACCCTATTACATGGATTTTGAGTGATATAATATTCGTAACTTATTATTTAAAGTCTGACTGGGTTCACGGCTTTGAAAAACAAAAAGGAGAAAAAGATGTACAGATTCAATAATGACTACAGTCAAATTGCACATCCGGCTGTAATGAAGGCTCTAAGCGATACCGAAGGCAAATCCTATGGAGGATACGGCATAGATCCGTGCTGCAAGAAAGCCGCAAAAATGATTAAGGACAGACTCAATGCAAAGAATTCCGATGTACATTTCCTGGTAGGAGGTACACAAACTAATTTTATTGCCATTGATGCAGCGCTCAGGCCATATGAAGAAGTAATCTGCGCTGACAGCGGTCACATCAACGCGCATGAAGCGGGCGCCGTTGAAAGATGCGGACACAAGATTGTAACTATTCCTAACAGTGATGGTAAAATCAGTGCAAGCGCAGTTGCCAAGATTGCTCAGGATTATAAGGAAAGCGTTATTCCGGAGCATGTCACAGTTCCAAGAATGGTTTATATTTCATTCCCTACTGAATACGGAACAATCTATACAAAGAAGGAACTCAGCGATTTATACAAAGTCTGCAAGAAGTACAAGATGTATCTTTTCGTAGACGGAGCCAGACTTGCTTACGGACTTGGAGCCGAAAAGAATGATGTTAAATTTGAAGATTTCGCAAAGCTCTGCGACCTATTCTATCTCGGCGGAACAAAATGCGGAGCCATGTTTGGAGAGGCTCTCGTAATTAACAACGATGATATTAAGCCATACTTTAGAAATATGCTAAAACAAAATGGAGCTATGCTTGCAAAGGGATGGCTTCTCGGTACACAGTTCAGCGCCTTAATGAAGGATGACCTGTACTTTAAGCTCGGACAGGATGCCGTAAAGCAGGCAGACAGATTAAAGAAAGCCTTCGCTAGAAAAGGCATCAAGGAATATATCAAGAGCCCGACGAATCAGATATTCGTTGTAATAGACAAAGCTCTTGAAGCAAAGCTTTCAAAGGATTTCGTATTTGAATTTGAAGGCAAATACGACAGCAAGCATGATATAGTCAGATTCTGCACCTCATGGTATACAAAAGATGAAGAAATCGATGCATTAATAAAAGCTCTGTAAAAAAATAAGCCGCTCTGATGAGCGGCTTTTGTATTTAATAAAATGTTGTTACGAGCTCCTCCGGCTCTTCAGCAGGCTCAAGCTTCTTAACCACAAGAACAGGACCCACTTTATTGCCATAAGCTCTGGATTTCTTTATTTCCATTCTGGCAGTAATCATCACCCATGAGCGTGGGGTCGGCTTTGGTCCATTCATTTCGCAGGCAAGACCCGCAGGCTGAATATCCGCTTCGCAGCATGTCATGACCTGACGCCCAACTACAAAGGTGCCGCTTGGGAGTTTACTGGAATCGGCGCAAATGCCTTTAAACCTTACAGTCTTTCCGTTATAGCTATCCATGTTCTCGTCCATATCACGATACCAAATAGCATAATCACGATCTTCAATTTCTATGACATCAGCATTCACATCAAACGGCAAAGGATCAACGATTTCATCCGGGATAACAGATCCGTCAGGTCTTTCATATACAATGTCGCATTTCCTGTTTGCCCCGCGTACAATCTTATGAAGCGCCATCATATCCATGTCGTCTGTGTACCTGTTAAACACGATACAGTCACAGGTCTTTAATTTGT
>DCHA01000060.1:0-701 GCA_002315535.1 Firmicutes bacterium UBA1764
CCGCCGAGAGCGAATACCTTTGTACCCTTTGAACCCTCGGTTCCATACTCAACGAACTTGGCAGCGCCCTCACGAAGAATGTAAGGAACAGTAGCAAGTGTCTCAACGTTGTTAACGCAGGTTGGGCATCCCCAAAGTCCCTTAACTGCAGGGAATGGTGGACGTGGACGTGGCATACCGCGCTTACCCTCGATTGAGTTAAGGAGAGCTGTCTCCTCACCACAAACGAATGCGCCTGCACCAAGTCTGATATGTGCACGGAAGCTGAAATCAGTTCCCATGATGTTATCGCCGAGAAGTCCTGCATCTGTAAGCTGCTGGATAGCGATCTTAAGTCTGTTAACAGCGATAGGATACTCAGCACGTACGTAGAAGTAACCGTTCTTTGCGCCGATTGCATAAGCTGCGATAGCCATGCCTTCGATAACTGCTACAGGGTTGCCCTCAAGGATGGAACGATCCATGAACGCACCCGGATCACCCTCATCACCGTTACATACGATGTACTTGTCACCGTCGCCGGGAGCTGCAAAGCTCCACTTTCTGCCTGTCGGGAAGCCTGCGCCGCCGCGGCCGCGGAGTCCTGAATCAAGGACTTCCTTGATAGTAGCCTCACGTCCGATCTCAAGAGCTCTCTTAAGACCTGCAAAGCCGCCTGCTCCGAGTGCTTCATCCATGTTCTCAGGATCGATCTGTCCGCA
>DCHA01000060.1:781-3684 GCA_002315535.1 Firmicutes bacterium UBA1764
TGTTGCCGGATCAACATAAAGCAGTCTCTCAACTACTTCTCCGCCGATGATATCCTTCTCGATGATCTCTTCAACGTCATCGATAGTCACCATACGATAAAGTGTATCCTCAGGGAATATCTTGCAGAAAGGTCCCTGTGAGCAGAAGCCGAAGCATCCAACCTGATTAACTGTAACCTTATCTGAAAGTCCTTTTTCCTCAATGATTGCTGCAAACTTCTCGCGGATAGCTGCTGAATCTGATGAAAGACATCCTGTACCGCCGCAGAATACGACGTGACGCTTTCCGTCAGCACCGGAGAACTTATCCTTAAGACAGGATGTGCAAGCTGCCTGCTTCTCTTCAAAAGCCTTTGCGCTGTTTAACATTAGTTTGCACCTCCTTTTAATTCATCAATGATACCCTGAACCTGATTCACCTCTACCTTGGGATAAACCTTGCCGTTGATCGATACTGCAGGAGCAATACCGCAGGCACCGAGGCAGCGAAGTGCGTCAAGTGTAAAGAGTCCGTCCTCGGTTGTCTCGCCCGGCTTGATGCCAAGGATATCCGAGAACTTATCGATTATCTGCTGAGCTCCCTTTACGTAGCAAGCTGTACCGAGGCAGCAGCCGATAATGTATTTTCCCTTTGGTTTAAGGGAAAAGAATGAATAGAATGTTACTACGCCGTAGATCTCTGCTACGGGTATTCCGGTCTTGTCTGAGACGAGCTCCTGAACCTCAAGCGGAATATAGCCATATTCCTTCTGAATGTCACTAAGGATCATCATAAGAGGTGTCTTCTCATCATTGTATCTGTCACAGATTGCAATGATTTGAGCTTGTGCCGTATCACTTAAACGAGCCATTAATAATCCTCCTTATTTCTAGTCCGACATATGTCGGCAAAGTTGATTTTATTGTAGCATTACACAAAAGCATAATCAATGTTTTAATATCCGTACAATATTTTGCACAAAAAAACCAATTCCCGGCCGGTTACGGGCTGCTTTTGCTCATATTCCGGCATCATCTGTGGAATTGGTCAGTACAGTCTTAATTGTCCTTATTATCAGCAAGATATTCAGAAAAGGATGCATATCCAAGCTTTCTGCGACGCGCAATCATATTTGCCCAAATTGTATTTCCTTGAGATTCATCAATATATCCGGCATCAAACGCCATTTTCATAATCTCTCCGGTTGTTACATGCGTAAGATTATACGCTTTTACGTAATCAGATATATCTTTCAGGTTATTACTGGCTAGAATTCCCTGCCTTTCTTTTGCAAGAGTTATAGCCGCAGCTTCACCCCGTCCAATGATCTTACACCCCGGATCCGGATTGTTTGTAAGCTTCCTGAATAATTCATAAGTGTCTGTACCAACCATAATAGTCTCTATAGCCGCATCACCGCTTTGGATCATCACATCAACCTGCGCCTTTAATCCCTTAACATGATTCACTCCAGGATGAGATAATTCATCATACACTTCCTTCGGTATAATAATCCTCCCGGGGAACAGCTTTGACAGAATGCTTTCGTTATCAACCCACAGAAAAGCCGAAATACAATCTGTATCAAAGAAAAGTGGCTCAGTCAATCAGTTCACCGCCTTCCTCAGTACCAAAAACAAGGTCGTCTCTAAAAGCTGCTAAAAGCAGTTCCTCATATTTGCCCTCAGAAATAATTCCTTTATTGATAAGCAGGTCTGCCTGATTTATATAATGACCATATGTGCAATACTGCTTTTCTTTTGGCAATGGACGGTATAAATCGGCGCTAAATCCCATCGCTTCTGCCTGTCTTCGTACGCTGATATTTAGCAGCTTATTCAGATCATCTCTGTCTATATAACCACAATTATTAAGCTGATAAACCGCTGTCTGATGGCTTACGCCAAAATACTGTTCAATACGTATAATATCCTGGATATTTAATCGTCCTTCATGTTTCTCAAGCAGTGATTCTGCTTTTTCAGTTAATGCAACACGAGGCATCAAAAAATAAGCAGCAAACGCATCTGCCTTTATTTCTGTTTCATTTCCCGTTCCGATTGGTTTAGCGCATACTGACATCATATTTTCATCATAATACAGATGATACAGCTCATGTGCCAGTGAAAACCGCTGGCGCCCCAATGTCATGGATGAGTTTAACGCAATTGTGCATCTTCCGGCTGTTCCCTTTACGCACATTCCACTTATAGTGTTTCCCATTGGATAATAAACAATAGTAAGCTTCTCAATACCCTGCGTCAAAGAAAAAATATCTATTGGAGAATGGTTATCTTCGCCAAGCTGCATTCTTAATCGTTCAGCCTTTGTCATTAAATCCGCAAAATCTATCATCCTCACACCTCTTTCAGCAGCTTCCCCATATACTCTGAATTAAGGGCAATACGATTAATCATGCTGATCGCTTCCATATCATCAACTGTCAAATCACCCGCTCTAAAAGCAAATGACAATCTTGCTGTCTCTATCCTGCTATCCTCAATAGCTTCGACAGAAACACCAAACAGGCATGCCAGTTTTTCCAGCATATCGGAGGACAGTTTTCTCTCCCCCTTTTCGATTTTTGAAATCAAACTCTGATCAACATCGAGGTAACGGGCGATGCTTATCTGATTAAAGCCCATTTCATCTCTCAGCGTTCTAATATTTTCTCCAATTATATTTGCCATTTTGAATCGCTCCTTTTCATATGATACTATTATACGCAGTATTTGTCATATTTTCAAGATGCGTATTGATCTGTTTTATGACAAGTTGTTCGATTTCTTTCCTTGTTCCGTAAAATAGATCAGGTAAATTCCAAGTTCAGAATTCAAAAAAACAGAGCCACTTAACATGACCCTGCAAAACCCTATTTGTTCTCATTGTGAATTTCCAGTAAATTTTATTACTAAATATCGCC
>DCHA01000004.1:0-46409 GCA_002315535.1 Firmicutes bacterium UBA1764
ATTATGGATATTCTTGACGGGGACGATTAAGTACTCCGGCAAAACATATGAGAGGATGAACAGATGATATCTTATAAGAACGGATAATTTGTTGTTAAAGGCGAAAAGGTTGATCTCTTTAAAGAGGCATGTCAAATTTTATATGGGCTGGCTGCAGTGATGGAGATGGATCCGGGAGAGCTCGGGAAGGATATGGTTAATGCGGTCCTTGCGATGGATTCGGCTGATATGCTTAAGGTGTCAACGAAAAAGAAGGAGATTAAACGGAAGTTTTAATGCATTGGGAATCGACCCTAGTGTATTCTTGATAATAGCAGGAAAGAGAGGCGAAGTAATATGAATGATTCAATGAAAAAAAATGATAAATGGTTAGCAGTAATAGTAATTGTCATATTACTGGTACTGGTTTTCGTTGGGTTATTAAATGATAAATTTAGAATTGCGGGTGGATGGCATAATGTTATTCCGAATGGCCCAGATCAGGAGTTACATCTACAATTATACAAAGATGGAACTGGCATTATAGAATTTAATCAAGGTACTTATTCGATCGAATGGAAACGTAAAGGATTACAAACTCAGACATCTATGGGGCTTCAAAATCAATTATTCAGTTTTGACATTATTCTTGAGTACCAATCTCAAACATATGTGTTCAGTGGGTTTATTGATAATGAACAAATGACATTAGAAACGCTTGGCCCAACATATCAAATGGCAAGAGATTAAAATACGATATATACAATCATATTTGTTAGGAGCCTTTTATCAAGCGTCAAATAAAAAATACATTAGGAACCGTCCCTAGTGTATTTGTTCTTAATTTTACAGCTCGTATGGGATTGCATACAGAGTCAGTAATAGAATCAAAACAAATAATAAATCAGTCTGGGTGTGAAGAGTTACCGATGTGTGGGCATGGATTATATAAGCGTCCAGGGAATCAGCTTTGTCAAGTGAAACTTCCTATTTTTCTTGATGAGGACTTGAAGTTCGCGATTCAAACGGTATGCAGGCTATATGGAAGATAGCTTTAATATACAGTGACAGGAACAACGTTTTTTCTAGAACCAGACAATGTTTAGACTTTAATATATGAAATTGAATAATAAGGTGTATAAATGGGTAAATATTCAGACACAATTGGAGAACAGTTAGTTGAAAAAGTACTAATTGAAGCTGGCGGCATACTGATACATCCTTATAGAATGAACGCTCAGGATTGCAAACATCTTTCAGGAGCTAGCTTTTTATATGCGAAACAGGTTAAGGGAATAGATGATACTCGTTTTATCTTTGATTTTTATGTGTATTCTAAGTTTGCGATTGCTATCGAGTATGATGGGGAATTCCATTTTAGACCAATTTCATCGAAAAAAAATATTAATGATATATTCCATGATTTTTTCAAACGTCATAATTATGATTTAAACAAAGATGAATATTGTGAAGATAGCGAGACTCCTCTATTAAGAATACGGTATGATCAGAAAGACCAAATAGAATATCTTGTAAAAGACGTCTTATTGAATCCTATAAAGTATATTACTGCGCATAATCCTGAATGGGATAATTATTATAACGAATGGACGAATAACTTTAATCAACTTTATTCTAATTTAAATATAGAGCGGCACGAATAGGAACACGCAAGGGACATGAAGTTAGTTTTCCCAGAATTTAATAATGTAAAAGAGATAAGTAGTATGGGTATATCGAAAATATTATTTGGAAATAGTACTGACAGTGTTCAGCAACCAAATGATAACAGCGATAGCGGTAAGGGTATATTTGATGGCGGCGATGAAGTGACTGTTGAGGATATGATCATTATGGATATTCTTGACGAACACGCAAGGGACAGGAACTTCGCATTTTCCCAGAATTTGACAATATGCGGGAGGTGAGTAGCATGGGTATATTGAAAGCATTACTGGGTGATAACACTGACAGTGTTCGGCAATCAAATGATAACAATGATAACGGTAAAGGTATATTTGATGGCGGCGATGAAGTGACTGTTGAGGATATGATTATTATGGATATTCTCGATGGAGACGAATAATCGCTCTGGCAAGATATGGTCAATGTCCTCAAGTGTATTCCCTTGAGAGGCGAAGTGAATAATGATAAAATATAGTGCAAGATGGAATGACTTCTGTCTTGCATTTTATTTTTAAAGTATTAATGAATATATATTGATAAGGATGGTTTTCTTTATGAAGCGAATTCGATTAGTGCTCTTGATATTGGGATTGTTAGTTATCTCTTCTGTATGTTCATATGCTGCATCCACTACAGAAACAGAGTGTGCAGATGCATTGCACGAGATTGGACTATTTTCCGGGACTGGCACAAATGCCGATGGTTCCCCGATTTATAGTTTGGACAAGCAACCAACAAGAGCTGAGGCAATTACGATGCTTGTTAGACTTCTTGGAAAAGAGGAGGAAGCAAAAGCGACTGAATGGGAAACGCCATTTACTGATGTTGAGAAATGGGCGCAGCCGTATGTCGGATATGCTTATAATAATGGATTATCAAATGGTACAAGTGCAACAACATTTGGTAGTTATGAGACAGCATCAGAGGCCCAGTATATCACTTTCGTGCTTCGGGCATTAGGCTATAATGATAAAGAAGGCGACTTTAAATGGGATAATGCTAAAGAGCTGTCAAATAAACTGAATATTACTTATGGGGATATAGACCAGTATTTCTATAGAGGCGATTTAGTTGAAATATCATACTTTGCTTTAAAGACAAATCTAAAGGACTCAAATGTAAGTCTTTTAAAGTCTCTGTATAATAACGGAGCGGTAAAAACAAGTGTATTACCGGGAAGTGTCTCTGGACCGACTAAACCTACTTTACAAAAAGATCGTATTGATCCTTCAGTTCCGTTCTCTTTCACATATTGTGGAGATGGAACTGACTGTGAGTACTATTTAATCAAAATTGATGATTCTTATACTGCAAGTGAAGAAAATGCTTTCCAGGTCTATTATGGAGATAATGATAAGACTATGCAATCAGCTTTATCAAGCGTCTATTCTCTTGCAGAAATGAAAAAGGGTATTACTGTAAGCCTGTCGTATTACATAATTTCGCTTCATAAGGAAGCTAAGGCGGATGACTACGGTGTAATGAGTATAGTGCAAATCGATGCGGTACCTAAAGTTGTCGGGAAAACAGCTACTATTACTTCAACTTTCTATAACGAGAAAGCTAAGAAAAGTCCTGTAGCATTTAAATCTAATGTCGATGGCGAAATTTATGATAAGTTGGCTGTAGCCTATGGAATGTTCGATGGATTAGAATTGATTGAATATCCGGAAACTGATGGCGAATATATCAACAATTTCATGTATTTGTTTATGAGAGGGGAATGGGAGTACGATAAATCCAGTTTTTATCCAGCAGATGCTGATTGGGTTTTCTATGATTTTGAAATCTTTAAAACATCATTCCTGTGTTATCTTGATACAATTTCATACCCCTTATCTGTCTATGCAAAAGATGGTAAGTTCTATGTCTTAACTAAGACAAATAACCCAATATTTACGCCTCAAGAAATAGTTAACAGACAGATTGAAGTATATGAGGAAGCATTAGTAATAAAGAATGAAATAAGGAAAGCAGGATTAATTACAGACCGTTCAACAGATTTAGAAAAAGCAATCGCATACTCAAAATTTTTGTATACCTATATTTATGGGAATAACAAGCGTGAGACCCCGACGGCTGTAAATTCCAATGGAACGTTGTATCTCATGGAGTATACAGGGCCTTATACAATTTTCTTTCACAAAATGGGTTTATGCGCTCCACATGAAGCAGCGTATTCCCTTATGATGCATATGGAAGGCATTGCGTGTTACGGATTACATGTTGCATCTAAAGGCGAGCATATAACAGGGAGCCATTTTGTATCTTATTTCGTCGCCGAGGGAAAAGAATACATATGTGATTGGGGCAATGGATATGGTGTATTACCAGTCGATGAAATGGATCCAGGGTTATTTTATGCTGAAGACTTAGAATACCTACTTCCGAGATTATTAATTCAGAATAATGGGAATATTATTAATTCAATCAATCAGTATGAATTGCAATTTCTTACACTTAGAACCCCTTATACCGTAACTTTTGTTAAAAGACTATTTTCAAACGGATATTGGTTTGAGCAATACAGAATTTCAACGGAACGCGGTGATTTTGATAGTGGGCTAATGATTTCTGTGTATATATTAGATCCCGTAACAAGAAACTTTATTGGGGTTAATGGACAGTTTGAGGATGAATATTATGATGATGGCTATAATTGTAATATTCTAGATATTCGATTCCAAGCTTGCGGAATAAAATATGGAGAAGGTGTAATAATGTTACGACCTAGTTGGGGTAAAACGAAATACAATTAATAAAAACACAGGGGCATGAATCAACGTATTTGCCCTGTCCTAGACTGGGTTTATGGCGATAGTTTTCATTAGCTTGAGAGACGATTACAATAATGATAAAATATAGTGCAAGATGGAATAACTTCTGTCTTGCATTTTATTTTTCAAAATAATGGGATAAATATGAAGAATAAGAATGGTTTCACTTTGAGACGCAAGGGACAATTACGATATTAAAGAAAAGAGTAATGATGATTGAAAAGATTTACAAAACTGAATTTGGTGACATTCATTATTATATAAACATATCTGCAGGCTCCAAGCTTACACTTGTTTTTCTGCCTGGTCTTACGGCGGATCACACTTTGTTTGACAAGCAGATTGAATATTTTGAAAACAGGTACAACATTCTTGTATGGGATGCTCCGGGGCATAGTGCATCAAGGCCATTCAAGCTGAGTTTTGAGTTGGCAGACAAGGCAAGATGGCTCAATGGAATATTGATGGAAGAGAAGATTGATAACCCTGTTTTTGTCGGGCAGTCAATGGGTGGATATGTGACTCAGGCTTTCTGCCAATATGTTCCGGGGGTGCTCAGGGGCTGCGTTATCATTGACTCTTCACCTCTTCAGATGGCTTATTCCAGTCAGTTTGATTTGTATTTTATGGAACATTCCGAGACAATGTATAGAATGTATCCGTGGCAGAGTTTGCTGAAGGCCGGAGCAAAAGGCGTCGCAGAGACTGAATATGGTCGGCAAAACATGTACGATATGATGAGGGTTTACAGCAAGGATGAATATTGCAAGCTTGTAGGCCATGGATATAGGATGGTGGCGAATGCAATAAAAGCGGATTTGCCATATAAGCTTGATTGTCCGGTGCAGATAATCTGCGGTAAAAATGATAAGGCTGGATTTACGAAAAAATATAATGAAAAATGGATAGCGCAAGCAGGATATCCAATTGCATGGATCGAAAATGCAGGGCATAATTCAAATGCAGACAAGCCAGAAGAAATTAATGGGATAATTGAGGATTTTGTTGAACACAAAGTGACATAAATACACAGTGACAGGAATCAGGGTTTTCTGAAACTTTGTTACGAATGTGAGATGAATGCAAGACAGATTTCTGTCTTGCTTTTATTGCGAGTATGTGATACCATAATATGTAAACAGTGTATATCAATACCATATAGCAATATGTATGGGCAGTGTGAATATTTTCTGAGAACTATTGATTTCATAGGTGCTCTGAAATATAATAATGGCATGATAAAGACTTCCGCACGCCTCTTTGCAATGCGTACCATGCGGAAGTTGTTTTTTTAGGACAAAAATGAACAAATCATTAAAACTGCATAAATCAGTAGAGGCCCAAATTGAATTATTAAAATCGCGTGGCCTAATAATATGTGAAAAACATGGTGACAGGAACAACGTTTTTTCTGAAATGGAGCTGGATTTAGAGCGATTGTTTCATTACCTTGAGAGGCGAAGTGAATAATGGATAATAACAAAATCGAATTATTTAATAAGCAAAAGAAGCTACTAGATACTTTTCTTTCTACCGGTGCTATTTCGAAACAGCAATATGAAAAGAGTCTTGGAGATATGAAAGAAAAGATGGGTATTAATGAAGATGTTAGAATCGAACAGAGCGCGTTTAACAAATGAGGAGATCCAGGCTCTGGCGGAAAGGGCTAAGATTACGTTCCCGGAATTGGTTTCGCGTTATGCCAATATAATCGGGGTTAGCTATGGGCGCGTAACAATCAGGCATCAGAAGACAAGGTGGGGGAGCTGCAGCAGCAAGGGAAACCTAAACTTTAATTGTCTATTGATGCTGGCGCCACAGGATGTTATCGAATATGTGGTCGTTCATGAACTATGCCATATAAAGCAAATGAATCACTCAAAGGCTTTCTGGGCAGAGGTTGAGAAAATTCTGCCTGACTATAAGGATTCGGTGAAGTGGCTGAAGACTGAAGGCGGTAAGTTGATGAGACGGGTGAGATGATAATAGAAATGGAAGAAATTAAAATCGGAAGATATCGCCACTTTAAAGGCAATGAATATGAGGTCTTGTATTTGGCAAAGCACAGTGAGACTGGTGAAGACATGGTTGTCTATCGTGCTTTGTATGGAGATTTTGGAATATGGGTTCGTCCTGCGAGTATGTGGAATGAGACTGTCGAGCGGGACGGTAAAGTGGTTAAAAGGTTTGAGTATGAAGACAACCTTAACGAGTGAGGAAAATAAAGAATTGACTATTGTAGCACGTTTGTGCTACAATTTTTGTGAGGTGAATTAACTATGCCAAAAACAGCTACAATACATGTACGTATGGATGAACAAATCAAAGAAGACGCTCTAGATGTGTTTAATAATCTTGGAATAAGTGTTGCTGATGCAATCACTATGTATTTTAAGCAAGTTGCTTTAAAAAATGGAATTCCTTTTGAGCTAACAGCTGATAAGAAGCCAAGAACAAATTTTGATAAGGTTAGTGAATACAAGAAAGGTGATTTACAGAAAGTCTTGGATGTAATCCCGGACAGTGTTGATGAACTTTGGGTATTCGGAAGTGCCGTAACAAAGTTTTGCAGACCTGACAGCGATCTAGATGTCTGTATAATAGGAGATTCTATTACAAAAGAAGACCGTAAAATTTTAGCTCATGCTCCTAGATATGGAATGGATTTGATTGATACAAATTACGATGAATTCAATAAAGAGAGTAAAGAAAAAGGGTCTATATTTAACGAAATAAAGAGTAAGGGGTTACTTGTGTATAAGAAGGGATTAGGGTTAGTAAATGGGTAAGTATGAAGATTTGATTAAGCTAGCGGCTAATGATCTTAAGGTTGCGAGATTGATACTTAATTCTGCAAATGATGAATTGATGCAGAATAGTGCCGCATACAATACTGAGCAGGCCGTAGAAAAAATAATGAAGGCTTTGCTGGTACGAGGCGGCGGAACTGCTGGAATATCGCATAATATCACGCAACTTTCAAAGGATATGGATGACTTATCAATCCCATATCCTGACTGGATTCATGATAAAGATGACGAAATATCTTCCTGGGCAACAACAATTAGGTATAATGCAAATTTCAAAGCTGATCACGATGAAATTGCTGAAGTGATAATGCTCGTTCAGCGTTGGTTGGAGTTAATAAACAGAATAGGTTTACTAGAAGGACAGGTTTTGTGCGTTGGGGACTTTGATGCAAGCAACGATGAAATTGCTGAAACGTTTTATGGGGAGAAATAATAATTAATTATTGACAGGAACAAAGCAAATGATAAGACCGATAATGAAGGATTCGCTCTTTCTTGCGAAGAAGAGCGTTGATGCGACAAAAGAAGATTTGCCGGTGGCAATTGACCTGATGCAAACTCTGGCGGCCCATGCGGATGAATGCGTCGGCATGGCTGCTAATATGATTGGTGTCAGCAAGCGAATAATCATATTCCATGATGAGGCTGACGGAATGAACAAGGTGATGTTTAACCCTGTCATTGTGCAGAAAAGTGGTGAATATGAAACGGAAGAGGGCTGTTTGTCGCTGCCCGGTGTCCGCAGTACGAAGCGCTACAAGATGATTACTGTGGAATACCAGGATATGTCCTTTGTAAAGCATAAGGACATTTTTACAGGATTCACTGCGCAGATAATACAGCATGAAATAGATATGACGAATGGGATATTGATCTAATCAGGCATAGTAGATTGGAGATTATAGGATAATGACAAATACAATTCAAGAACTATTCAATAGAAAGTCAATTAGAGTTTACACCGATAGAGAGATTTCTGCGGAGAAAAGGGAGGCTATTCTGCTTTCTGCAATGAATGCCCCGACTGAAGGAAATCAGCAGCTATATACCATTATTGACATTCAAGACCAGGATTTAAAGAATAGGATGGCAATTGTTTGTGATAATCAACCGTTCATCGCAACGGGCAAGCTTGTTTTGGTGTTTTGTGCAGATTGCAAAAAATGGTACGAAGCCTTCGGCTATGCCGGAGCTGATCCAAAGCTGCCGGGCGTTGGTGATTTGATGATTGCGGTATCTGATGCAAATATAGCTGCGCAGAATGCGGTTGTTGCGGCTGAAAGCCTTGGTATAGGATCTTGCTATATAGGCGATGTAATGGAAAACTGTGAACAGATTCGAGAATGCCTTGAACTTCCCAAATATGTTTTCCCGGCAGCAATGTTGGTGTTCGGTTATCCTACTGAGCAACAGAAGAACAGGATTAAACCTGAAAGACATAAGTTAAGTGATATTGTTTGTATTGACGAATACAAAGAAAAGAATGAAGCAGAGCTGAAAGCCATGTTCTCAAAGAACTGCGAAAATAAGGGCTATGAAGAATGGATGAAGGCATTTTGCACTCGCAAATATAACTCGGACTTTTGCGTTGAAATGACCAGATCTGTTGCGGAATATTTGAAGGATTTTGAGAGATAATACGCCGGGACGGGAAAGTGGTTAAAAGGTTTGAGTATATTAGACTCTGACCTAATGATTATTTATTGTGCCAAATAAAGTTCGAGGAGTGCATCTGTTAGTAGTTTTGAGTAATTGATGTGTTTGGATTCGCCAAAAGTATTTAGGAACGCTGGAATGGTGGTATTCTTTTTCACAAGGGTTGTCCCGTACTTTGAAGCATAGCTTTCCATATCTAAAGCCATTAGGCTTATGTGCTCAGATTTTTTTAATTTGATACTTTGTATGTCGGATGGAGCGGGGATAGTATTATTGTTTTCCAGTTCATCTAGTATCCAGCCGCATGCAGCATCTTCGGCCATTAGTAAGGCTTCTGCGGCGTCCTCGCCATAGGTAATGCATCCTGGAAGATCAGGGAAGGTGACGGTGTAGCCTTTGTCGCTATTAATATGAAATATTGCTGGATAGACTAGATTCTTCATGACTTTACCTCTCCTCTTGCAAACATATTATATGCGTATAATGCGTATTAGTCAATGGGATTATTTAACTGTAATAATATTACAATAAATACATTATTAGGTCAAACTTAGAATGCATAGTGACAGGAACTGTGTGTTTGGATTTATGAAGGATGAATATGAAGACAATCAGGGTTGTGGCTGCGGTAATTAGAAATAATGACCAAATATTTGCTACTCAAAGGGGCTATGGTGCTTTTGCCGGGGGCTGGGAGTTTCCCGGTGGAAAGATTGAAGAAGGGGAGGCTCCGGAAGCTGCATTAAAAAGAGAAATACTTGAGGAACTGGATACGGAGGTATCTGTAGGGGAATTGATTGATACAATCGAATACAATTATCCGGACTTTCATCTTTCTATGGATTGCTTTTGGTGCGAGGTCGTAAAGGGCGATTTGGTGCTCAAGGAACATAGGGCTGCCAGGTGGCTAAGCAGGGAGTCGCTTTATAGTGTGGAATGGCTACCTGCGGATATATCGTTGATTGAAAAAATCAGTGAGTGTATATAGGTTAGTATAAAAAGGCAAGGCGGATTTCTGTCTTGCTTTTATTGTGGGTATGTGATACCATAATATGTAAATAATGTATAATATTATTAATGAAGTATGACGTCATGCTTGACGTCATAAAATCAGGGGTGTACAATAATGACAAGTAAAGTAAAAGAATATGAAAGGATAAAGAATAATCCTAAAAATGTCAGCTTTGTGAAGCTGGAAAAGTTGCTGCAGGCAAATGGATTTGATGAATCTTGGCCAAGAGGGGGATCAAGTCACTGCACTTTTACTAAAGGGAAAATGATTATTACTATTCCATATTCAAAACCAATAAAGGAAATATACGTCAAGCACGTAATTGAAATGATTGAAAAAAGTGAGGATATTAGTGATGGAAAAAGATCTTAAGTACTATATGAGTTTGAAATATCCGGTAACTATTGAGACCGAAGAGGATGGAACATTTTTCATTTCATATCCAGATCTCTTGGGATGTTTTTCATGCGGAGATACAATTGAAGAGGCTCTTGTGATGGGAGAAGATGCTAGAAAGGCTTGGACCATAACCGCATTAGAAAAAAACGTGTTTATTCCTAAACCTCGTTCAATCGAAAGTTGTCCTGATAACTACAAAATACATCTTCCGAAATCATTATATAGGCAATTAGCTTTACAGTCGGCAAGAGAACACACAAGTATGAATCAATACTGTGTTTACCTTCTTAGTAAGGGAGTTGTAATGGATTCAATAAAGTGATGCACCTTGAGAGGCGAGGAATACGTTAGTGACAGGAACTGTGTGTTCAACAAGTATGGAAAACAATAAAATCGAATTATTTAATAAGCAAAAGGAGCTACTAGATACTTTTCTTTCTACCGGGGCTATTTCGAAACAGCAATATGAAAAGAGTCTTGGAGATATGAAAGAAAAGATGGATATTAATGAAGATGATAGAATCGAACAGAGCCGTTTAACAAATGAGGAGATCCAGGCTCTGGCAGAAAGGGGATAAAGGCTTTCTGGGCAAAGGTTGAGAAGATATTGCCGGACTATAAGGATTCGGTGAAGTGGCTGAAGACTGAGGGCGGTAAGTTGATGAGACAGGTAAGATGAATGCAAGGCAATCTTGACAATACGTATTAATACGCATTATTATCTACTTGTAACATGCCAACTAAAGCGAAAAAAATAGTAAAGGTCAAAAAAAATGAGAATGGTTTCCTATCCGGCAATTATACATAATGAAGGAAAGCACTGTTGGGTAAGCTTTCCTGATTTTGATAGTGTGTACAGTCAGGCTAATAATTGTAATGATGCAATATCGAATTCAATTGAGGCTCTTACTCTTGAGTTGGATTCAATGGATCGTAGTGGGGAGAAATTTCCTGATGCTAGTAAGGTTGAGTCTCTTGATTTGAATGATGGTGAATCGGTTGCGTTTGTTGTTTTTGATTTTGATGAACAACGTAAGGGAATAAAGTATAACAAGTCAATTAAGAAGACTTTGACTATACCTGAGTGGTTAAATGACGCGGCAATACAAGCAGGAATAAATTTTTCTGCAACGCTTCAGGATGCATTAAAAGCAAAGTTGGGTATTAGATAAAAACACTAGGAATGAACTGTCCCTAGTGCTTTTTAGTATTCTTTTTTTCTGCCATGGCGAGCTTGTAGCTTTCCTCTGCTGCAAGGCGGGCCTTGGCAACAATGTCCTTTTCTTTTGGGAAACAATAATACAAAGCATCGCCTCCGCCTAAACAGATTACATCTCCGATTTCGTACCAGAAGTAGTCTGAATAAAGACTGTAGCAGGAGAGGGGCGTTCTGAAGTACTCAAGCTGTCCATCGCAGCCTGTCAGTACAAAGCCATTTTCATCCTGCCTGAGGTGGCCATCCCCAACCATGTATATATATTTATAATCCACCATCATTCCGATTTGAACGTCACTGTCTAATAGGTAGCTTCCTTCCCGAAGCTCTTGTTTAACCTCTTCTCTTTCCCATTTATACCAGTCAGGAATATGGGAATATATTGTATCATTATCCTTAGAAACAAGTTCTCCTAAAGAATTCATGGTATAGGATTTATGGCAGTTGTTACATATAAGCTCTGTGCCTTTACCTTTCATATATCCTTCTTTGCCACAGTGAGGACATTTATATAATATTCTTTCAAGGCCATCAGCAATAAAGGGTTCATTTGTATGAACCTTATTTTCTTTTTGCCATAAAAAGTTATCAAAGGAAAATTCATTATCTAAAATATCATCAAGTTCAGTAACGGATTTTTCTTTCAATTCCTCAGGAGTAAATAAGCATTTGGCATGAGCAGTAACCTTTACATTTCTTTTTTGCAGACAGTTATATAAAGGATCTCTTGTAAAAGCTCCATAGGTTTTTATCATCATAACTGGTACATTTAGTCTTTTTAACATAATACCCATTTTTCTTGGTAATGGGGTTGAGGTACCATCAAAGGAATAGCTGGCTTCAGGATACATAAGTACACTGGATTTAAGTTCATTTAATATATATCTGATGTCAGATATTAAAGATACATCAGTTACAAACTTATTTGTGGGAAAGCAGCCTAAATGACGAATAAGCCATTCCTGACCCACAAAGCCATCAGAGGTGCATACAGTATTATATGGCTTTGGATACATAATCTGGGTTACTATTTCAAGATCAGTAAAGCTGGAATGATTCATTAAAATAAGGCAGGGCTTATCTCCTATCTTTTCAAGACCTTCAGTGGTATAGGAAAAATTACACTTTTTTAAGTCTGGCTTACTTACAAAATATAGCAGGTTTTTGAAAAACCAGTTAATCTTATCTGGCTTTTTTCGTGTATATGGTGTTAGGTTTTTAACCTCATCATAATCTTTTTCAATTGTTTTAATTTTCATGTTAGTTTTCCTTCTATACTAATTTCCCATATAATTTAACACAAAATTCAAGAAGTTGCATCTAACAATGCTGTATAATTAATGAATGTAGAGAAAAGAGGTAAACATGGGAAATAAATTAAATCAGTTAAAATACAAAATTGCAAGTAAGTTATCCAGATGCTATGGAAGGGATGAATTATCCACAGTCCTTATTGTTCTGGGTATTATATTATCCCTGGGCTACAGACTTGTGGATTTAACCTTCTTATATTATGTTGGCTGTGTATTTATGCTCTTTGGATTATACAGAATATATTCCACCAACTATAACCAGAGAAGCAAGGAAAGAATGTTCTTTCTTAAATATGCTGATAAGCCTATTAAATTTGTTAACAGAACAAAAAGAAAATGGACAGAAAGAAAGACTCATAAATTTGTAAGATGTCCAAAATGTGGAGCCCATATACGTTTACCAAGAGGTAAGGGAGAAATAGTTGTAACCTGTCCTAAATGCACTTCAAAATTTAATCAGAAAACCTGATATTTATACTCTGTATTATCAAAAATACAGAGTTTTTTTTACACTAAAAAACTTAGCAGGTTGTAAACCTTACTTTATGTATCTTGATTAAAAAACTTGAATTTTGAATTATGTAAAGAATTTGTTAAAAGTTGGACTNNCTTCTCTTTCCCATTTATACCAGTCCGGAATGTGATTGAATCTTCCGTTTCCGCTGAGAAGCTTCAAATTTCCATACTCGTCGAGTTCATATTCGCAGCCGCATTCACTGCAGCGAATTTTGGTTCCGCTTGCCTCCATGTGACCTTCTTTTCCGCAGTCGCAGCACTTGTAGAGGATTCGGTTAAGACCTTCTGCTCTGAATTCTTCTGCAATCATTATTTTGTTTTCCTGCTGCCAGCGGAAATTGTCAAAGCTGAAAGCCTGCTCGAGAATCTCGTCAATTTCTGCCACACTTTTGCTTTTAATTTCATCAGCTGATATTAGGCAGCTTACTTCTGCACTGACATCAACATTTCTTTTTCTAAGGCCGTTATATAGTGGATCTCTTGAAAATGCTCCGAAGGTCTTTATCATTACAACGCTTACATCAAGGCGCTTAAGCAAAATCCCCAGTCTCCTTGGGAGTGGGGTTGCGGAGCCGTCAAAGGAATAGCTTGCTTCGGGATACATGAGAACACTTGACTTAAGAGTGTGCAGGGAAAAGCTGATGTCTCTTATCAGACCTATGTCACTTACAAACTTCTGGGTGGGAATGCAGCCGATATGCTGCATAAGCCAGGGCTTGCCCACAAAACCGTCAGAGGTGCAGACAATATTATAAGGCTTTGGATACATGATCTTTGAAACGATTTCAAGATCGACAAGGCTTGAATGGTTCATTAATATCAGCCAGGGACCTGCTCCGGCCTTATCCATATTTTTACGTGTATATGTAAAATTAACGTCCTTTAAATCCTTTTGTGCCGCAGCTCTGACTATGCTGCGAAAAAGCAGTGAGGGTTTCTTGGGCGTAATACGCCCTGGTCTTGGCAGTTTCAGTACTTCAGAGTATTGCAGCTGTTTTGTTTTAATCTTCATGCTTTTTCCTTCCTTGTTTTAATACTTATAGTATTTTAACATAATATAGCTTCCCGCTGGTTTAATAGTTTATAATATAATTAATGATTGAATACACGAAATACATAGTTACAGGAACAATGGATTATGAATAAAATAAAAAAGCACAATATAATGAAAAGAATTTTTACCATCAGTCTTGTTGTACTGATGGTTTTGTTGTCTCTGTGTTCATGCGGAATATATGATAATGAGGGTTCTGAAAATCAAAAATCGGATCAGGATATAAAAGTTGAAAGCAGTGATGATATAAACGGATTATCTGTTGCAGTAGTTACAGGTTCTATTCAGGAAACCATAGCTCAAAACAATTATCCTGATTCAGAACTGGTTTATTTCAATGATTTCACGGCATGTCTTCTTGCTGTCGAAACAGGAAAAGTACAGGCAACAATTGTACCTGAAATTCAATATGAGAATATAAAAAGCGAATACACAAATATCATGTCTTTGTATCCGGCAATGATGAGCAGCGCTGTTCATTTCGTTGCACCCAAAAATGAAGAATCAGACAGGTATTTAAGTGAAATCAGTGCCTATATTACAAAGAGTGAGAAATCCGGAGTTTTGGCTGAATGGTGGAATAAATGGAATTCAAACTTGGATGTTGAATTAATTGATTTTAGCACTCTTAGTGGTACGAACGGGTTAATACAGGTTGCAATAGGTACTTTTGATCGACCATCAATATATCTGTCCGAAGGCAAATATGGCGGGATAGACGCTGAAGTTTTGTACAATTTCTGCAAAGAGTATGGTTACACTGTAGATATAGCTGTTTATGAGAATTCAGCATTGGTTGCATTGTTGTCCACGGAAAAATTTAATCTTGCTCCCAGTTTTGTGTATACCGATGAAAGAGCAGAGATGGTTAATTATTCAGAGGCCTATGCGTCATTTAGCCAGGTTGCTGTAGTATCAACATCTATATTAAAAAATGAGCCTATGTATAGGTCCATAGATGATTTGCAGGATAAGATTATTGCCGTATGCACAGGGACAATGCAGGAGAGCATTAGCAGAAGCCAGTGTCCGAATGCAGAATTTATCAACTATTCCTCATTCCCAGACTGCCTTATAGCAGTATCTGAGGGAAAGGTAGACTCATCCTGTGTTCCGGAAACACAGCTTAGGTCAGTTCTTGATGCCTATGATAATTTGACAGTATTGCAAAAGCCTGCGCATGAAGCTTCTCTTTATTTGTGTATGTCCAAAACAAGCTTTGGAGCCAAAATAAATGCCGAAATGACAGAGTTTCTTAACAACAAGAAGGCTTCAGGTGAGCTCAAGGAAATAAAGGAATACTGGCTTGAAAATGCCGATAATCAGGATAGAACGGTATATGATTTTAGTAAAACTCCGGATACCAATGGAACCGTTGAGGTTGCCTTTGAACCTTTAAACACTCCGAATATTCACATGTATCTAAATGGATATTCCGGCTATGAAGCTCAAATACTCTATGAATTTGCACTGGAGTATGGATATAGGCTCAATGTCAGAGTAACTGACTGGGCATCAGTTCTTGCAGGTGTATCCTCCGGAAAATATGATCTTACGGGATATGTTTACTATTCAGATGAACGTGCGGAAAGTATATTATTTTCACCGGATTACTGGGTAGAGGCAACATATTTTGTTGTACAAAAATCTGAGAATAGCCAGGCTCAGTCGAAAAATTTCTGGAATAAGATTAAGAGTAGTTTCGAAAAGAACTTTATTCGTGAAGATCATTGGAAACTAATGCTTGACGGTCTTGGCGTTACTATTGAAATAATGATTTCCACGGCCATACTGGGAACTTTGTTTGGCATAGTATTGTGTTTCGTCAGACGTGGAAAATCCAGGGTAGCAGGCGGGATTACAAAGGTGTTTGTAAGGATTATGCAAGGTGTACCTATTGTAGTACTGCTTCTTGTAATGTATTACATCATTTTTGCGAAATCCACCATTAGTGGGATTTTAGTAGGTATTATAGGTTTTTCTATTGATTTTGGTGTATATGTTAGTGAAATCCTCAGATCCGGAATAGATTCTGTAGATAAAGGCCAGTGGGAAGCGGCTTATGCTCTGGGATTTAACAAATACCGTACATACACAAAGGTTATTATGCCTCAGGCTCTTCAGTATGCTCTTCCTGTCTACAAGGGCCAGTTCATATCTATGGTAAAGATGACATCAGTTGTTGGATATGTTGCAGTTCAGGATTTGACCAAGGCTTCAGACATTATTCGTTCTAGAACATATGATGCATTCATGCCTATTATTGCAACGGCCATTGTTTACTTCATACTTGCGTGGCTTATGACAACTCTTCTGGGGCTTGTTGAAATAAAGATAGATCCATCAAGAAGAAGGAATATTCTCGCAGATATTGATACTACTGCAGTTGATCTTTCAAAGAATAATTTTACTAAGGCAATACCACAGAAGAATACCTCCGGTGATAGTGCTGAAGAGATAATCAAAATTGAGCATTTAAGAAAAGAATATGAGAATGTTACCCCACTGGTGGATGTAAATGCTGTTGTAAGAAAAGGGGATATCATTTCCATTATCGGACCTTCCGGTACAGGAAAATCCACATTAATCAGAATGATTAACAGACTTGAAGAACCTACTTCAGGCACTGTATATGCCTTTGGTAAAAAAGTTGATAGCCATGATAGTTCAATTCACGAGCTGAGAGAAAAAATGGCCATGGTATTCCAGGCGTTTAATCTCTTCAATCATTTGACAATTATAGAAAACATCATGCTTGCACCGGTTCTTCTAAAAGGTATTTCAAGGCAGGATGCTTATGAAAAGGGCATGAAGCTTTTACAGTCTGTGGGTCTTGCTGAAAAAGCCCTTAATTATCCGGCAGAACTTTCCGGTGGACAAAAACAGAGAGTTGCCATTGTGAGAGCACTTGCTATGGATCCTGAAGTTATGCTTCTTGATGAACCCACATCAGCACTGGATCCCGGCATGACTAATGAGGTTCTTCATGTAATAGAAGACCTGGCTGAATCCGGAATGACCATGCTCATCATAACCCATGAAATGAAATTCGCTCAATCTGTATCAAACAGAGTTTTCTATATGGATGAGGGCTCGATTTACGAGGAAGGATCAACGCAGCAGATATTTGGTAATCCTCAAAAAGAGAAGACAAAAGCCTTTATTTATCATTTGAAACTATTCAGCTTTGATATTGAAAGCCCTGACTTCGATTTCATAAATCTGAGAACAAGTCTTGATACTTTTGCATATCAGCAAATGATGAAGGGGAAGATTCAAACTCGCTTGATGCTTTGCACAGAAGAACTTGTAACTCAGGGCCTGGCTTATTTGAGCAGCGATTATTTCCCTGCAAAATTTAATATAGAATACGGTGAAGACAATGTACTGAAGGCTTATCTGAATTACCATGGGGATAGAAAAGATATCTCTGAGGATATAGATGAGATTTCTATCAGAATCATTAAATCTTTGATTGATGAATTTGAATATCAATACATCAATAACGAAAATGAAATTCGTTTCACTATCCGTCCTTAGGGTGTTATTTAGTGTCGGAATAGAGGGAATCTAATGAAGCGCTTACTGATTATCATTCTTACAATTTCATTAATGCTATCTCTTGTTGCTTGTGGGGATAAACCCGAAAAGGAGGATGCTCCGGCAGAATACGTACAGGAGCTGGTTTGCATTAGGCAGCAGCAAAGACTGTACGCGCAGGCAATAGACGGATCCGAGCCCAGGCTTATAAAGGATATGCAGTGCTGGGCCTATAAACGCAGCGGAGACATTCTCATCGCGCAGTTTGATGATTCCAATGTGTACATGATAGATCTCAGAAATCGCACCGAGGAAATACTATTCAGCGAAGAAGTAAGTATTAGCCAGCTTGAGTTTTTTGATGGTGGTTTTATCTATTCCATTTATTCCATGACGGAAGCCTCAGAAGTATACAAATATGAGTATGCCACAAAAAAGAGTACAAAGCTTTTTGAAGATTGGAGTTTCTATGAGTACGTGATAGATGGCAGCACCATGTTCTATCAGACCTCGATGGAAATAGACGGACAATGGGAGTTTGTGCTTATTGGCTATGATATTGCCGGTGCTAAAGAGCTCTGGATGCAGAAGACTGAGAACGCGAGTGGTTTAATGTTTAAGAATGGCAATGTTTATGTTTGGGCCGGAGCTGACAATCCGTCTTGGAATATTGTAAATACTGCTGATGGCACTTTGACTAAAACCACAGATATAGGTTACGAGCCTAACAGGACAAGTCTGGTTTATTCCGGATCTAAAGCAAGTCTGATTCAGAGATATGATATGGATCCTGAAACTCAAACAGGACAATGGAATGCATATATAATGCGGGACGGTGAAAGCTCTGAGACTGACCTGATAGAAGGTTTTGATTATCTCTACTGCGTTGACAGTGAGGGCGATCTGGGATTAATCAGATCCTATTTAAATCTCAGCACTTCCATCTTTGACGAAGAAGTATACACATCGGCCGGTAAATACTATTTCTTTAACGGTGAAGACGGTACATACACCGAGCTTACAGCTAAGGACAACATTCAAAAGATGTTTGCGGATGTGAAGTTCCCGGTATTTGATTGCTCCACGGCAAGAAAGCCTGTTGTAAGCAGCGTATACCGTTTATTCTGCACCGATGCCGGAAACGAAGGGAATGCTCCGGTTTGCAATACAACTCATCTTGCATGGCTTGCGATTGCGGATGGAACTTCTGACATCGCGCTTCTTGCTGCTCCGACAGACGAAGAGAAGGCTTATTTAAAAGAAAAGAACGTAAGCGTTGATATGAAACTGTATGGCGGTGATGGACTTGTGTTTATAGCAAACAAGGCCTGCGGTGTTAGCGATCTTTCGCTCGATGATATCAAAGCAATCTATAGCGGTGAGATCACCAACTGGAAAGAGCTTGGAGGCGTTGACCATGAAATCACTGTCCTTTACAGAGATGACCAGTCGGGCAGTCAGCGTTTGTTTGAAAGACTTGTATGGAATAATGAAAATATTCCCGATTTTGCATCTCTTGGATTTATGCAATCGGACTTTATGTCTGACATTGTATGGGACTGCGTTAATTTCCCATATGCTGTCGGATACAGCATCATGACTTATTTAAACGATGTGTTTGCCGAGGATAGCCTGCTGTGCTTCACTATAGACGGAGTGGAAGCTGTGCCGGAGAATATCAGTAACGGAAGCTATCTCTTTGGCACGAAGGGCTATGTTGTAATCAGATCAGATGAGCCGGAAGGCAGTGGCGCAAGGATACTCTATGATTGGTTCGGCAGCAAGATGTCTGACGAGATTCTTACATATAACGGTATTACTCCTCTGCATGAGTAGAAAATATTAGTGACATGAGCGTTAGCTGAAAGGATAGTACATGGAAAAAGGTGTTGGAAATTTATTTGACTATATTGCTTGGAGAGGCGATCTTAGTTTTGATCAAAGCGAATTTAATGCTGTAGATGGTCTTGTTCTTGCTATGTTTTCATATATTAAATTAAAAGGCCATGGCGATTTTGCCGGACAATCTCTAAAACAGGCAATTAATGCAATCAAAGATGTCCCTGTCAAAGAGAAGATAATGATTATTGGCTTTGTTCAGGAATCAACAGATAAGTTCATTAAAGAAGCTGTCAAATCAAAAAGATTCAAAGATTTAAAAATCATAGACTACGTTGATGAATACAATGAAGAGTCTACAAAGCAATTTGCGGCTATTTCATTTAAGCTTCCTAATAACACTATATATATCGCGTATAGGGGAACTGATGACAGCCTTGTTGGATGGAAGGAAGACTTTAATATGGCATTCATTAATGGTATTCCGTCTCAGGTTGCAGCTGCACAATATGCCCAGCAAATCTACGATAAATATGAACTGCCTATTAGACTTGGAGGACACTCAAAGGGTGGAAACCTTGCAGTTTGGGCCGGGGCAAATCTCAGCAGCAATGCTAAGGAAAAACTACTTCAAATTCTAAGCTATGACGGCCCGGGATTTTTAGATGAATTTTTGGAAAGTGACGGATATAAGGCCGTAGTAGATAGAATTATTTCATATATTCCGGAGTCTTCTATCGTGGGTATTCTCATGGGCCACTGTGATTACTTGGTAATTAAGAGCTCAACGCATCTAATGCTTCAGCACGACCCGCTGTCCTGGAATATAATAGGTAAAAGATTTGATTTTGCATCTGATAGATCTCAATCGGGCAAAAAGATGGATGCGATGATCAACAACGTGATTAAGGATATGGATAAAACTCAGGTATCAGAGCTTGTTGATAAAATATTCGATATAGTTTCCGAAACAAATGCTAAAACACTTGATGATTTAAAGTCAAAGAAAATGAATCTTCTTAAAGCTGTTTCAAAACAAGTTAATGTTGAGTCAATAATTAAAAGAATAAAATGAGATTTGTAATACAAAGAGTAAATCATGCATCAGTTGAAGTTGATGGGAATATTGTTGGAAAGATTGACAAGGGATTTATGGTCCTTATTGGAATCTCGGATTCTGATACAAAACAGCTCGCTGATAAGTTTGTAAATAAGCTAGTTGGGCTTAGAATCTTTGAGGATGAAAGCGGAAAGACGAATCTTGCTTTATCGGATGTTGGTGGGAGCTTACTTTTGGTGTCCCAGTTTACCTTGTATGCGGATTGTAAAAAGGGTAACAGGCCAAGCTTTACTAATGCGGGCAAACCTGATATGGCAAATGAACTTTATGAGTATATTATTGCCGAATGCAGGAAGCATGTTCCTGTAGTTGAAAAAGGAATATTTGGGGCCTATATGAAAGTTGATTTAGAAAACGACGGGCCATTTACAGTAATATTTGATTCGAATGAAATATCTATTAATTGATTTAGCAGCAGCAATCTTGTGCATTGTGCCGGGGTGGCTTGTTGGCAGAAAATTAAATAAAAACGGGATGAAACGTAGCCTGAGCATCCTTATTGCAATTGGGTGTAGCGTTGCGTTACTGGCTGTATTCTTTATAGTGTATTTTTCAATTTATTATCATGCAGGCGATAGTGCTAAAAAGGCATTAGAGGGTAATGACTTGGTATCAGTTGAAAAGATTGATGGGGGTTATTATTTTGATGGCCCCGGCGAAGAAAGCGCAATCGTGTTTTACTCCGGCGGCAAGGTTGAATCCGAAGCGTACGCCCCATTAATGCTAAAGCTGTCCGATGCGGGTTTTGATTGCTTCCTTGCAGACATGCCGTTAAACTTCCCGCTTTTCAGAGTTGATATCGCGGATAAATTTGTTTATTCATATGACTATGATACTTGGATTTTGGCGGGGCATTCCATGGGCGGGGTTGCTGCATCTTACTATGTAGAAAAACATACAGGCGAGATTGATGGCCTGGTGATGCTGGCGTCTTATCCAACAGAAAAAATAGATGATAGCGTTTCGTTGTTGTTAATCTATGGCATTGAAGATGGTTGTATGGATAAAAGATTGCTTGACCAAAGCTCGTCGCTCTGGCCGAAAAACACAGTAGAATATGTGATCTCCGGAGGCAACCATGCTCAGTTTGGAGACTATGGTAATCAAAAATGTGATGGCGTGGCGAGCATTACATGTGATGAACAACTGAACGAAACTGTTCGTGCAGTAAAGAATGCGTTTTGATTATTAATGCATAGTGACAGGAATGATGTTTTTTAGAAAAGCTTTGACAAAGAAATGATTATTAAATATTTGGAGAGGGAGTATTAATATGTTTAATAATAAAGTGGCTATTGTAACAGGTGCAAGCTCCGGCATTGGGAAGGAGACTGCTTTAAGACTCGGAAAAGGTGGGGCAAGTGTTGCTCTGGCTGCAAGGAGAATTGACAGACTTGAGGAAGTCAAAAAGCAGATCGAGGCTTTGGGTGGCAAGGCGCTTTGCATTGAGGCTGACGTAAGCAAGAGGGACGACTGCAAGAAAATTGTTGAAGAAACCGTAAAGGCTTTTGGCAAGATTGATATCCTTGTAAATAATGCAGGAATTGTTGACAAGCATCGCCCGATTACTCGCTGTGACTATGACTGGTGGGATGAGGTTGTAAATATTGACCTGACATCGGTGTTTAATATTACCAAGGAGGCTCTTCGCTATATGGAGCCTGCACACTATGGACGCATTGTTAATATTAGCTCTATAGGCGGAGTGTATGGCAATAGCGGTGCTGCATACTCGGCATCAAAGGCCGGAGTAATTGGCCTGAGCAAAAATATCGCAATTCAATATGCCGGAGAGGGTATTACTTGCAACTGTGTTTGCCCGGGACCCACACCAACCGAGCTGAATACTCCGGACAAGATTGCTACTTTTGACGAGGAGTTTGCATCAAAATGCAACAAGGGAATGAATACTGATTTGCCATTTGCTGATGTGAGTGACCAGGCCGCAGCCATTTGTTTCTTCGCAAGCGATGACGCAAGGGCAATCACCGGTCAGTGCCTTGTTGTTGACCAGGGCTGGACATTGTAAGGAGATAAAATGGGGGGGGCTTGCTATAAACGCTCCTGGCACTTGTATGTAATAACACACGGGGTTTATCATGAAAATCATTTTATTTATTTTAGGAGTAATAGTTGGACTACTTTTGGTTGCGGTAATACGTACGTTGTTGCTGAAACCAAAGAAGGCGGATTATAAGTTTTCTGATGATATTCAGCGCTCAATGTCATATGGTGAAAAGCTGTCACGTATGCTCCAATATGAAACTGAATCTCATCGCGACAATCCCGAGGTGGAAAAGTTTAGAGGCTTTCACAAGGTCCTTGAGCAGGAATTCCCAACAGTATTTAGTTGCCTTGAGAAGATTGAGATTGACGGAAACATCATGATGAAATGGAAGGGGCTGGATAGTTCTCTTGATCCAATCATTATGATTTCGCATATTGATGTAGTGCCTGCGGAAGGAGAGTGGCTGTATCCGCCATACTCCGGCCATATTACAGATGATTATCGTATTTATGGCAGAGGAAGCGGCGATATTAAGTCCGGTGTTTTCTCTTTTTATCAGGCTGCGGAAGAGCTTCTAAAGGATGGTTATACGCCAAAATGCGACGTATATCTCGGATCGAGCTGTACTGAAGAAATAGGTGGCGATGGTGCGCCGAAGCTGGTGAACTGGTTTAAAGAGCATGGGATTCACTTGTTTATGCTTTCCGATGAGGGCGGCGCTTTGGTTAAGGATCCTGTAGCCGGAATTAAAGGAACCTTTGCGGCAATCGGAATATTTGAAAAAGGTTATGGAGATTTGAAGTTCTCTGCTAAATCAACTGGTGGACATTCTTCAACCCCGCCGAAGAATACGCCTATTGTCAGATTGGCCGAATTTGAAAATTATGTCGAGAAACACAATCCGTTTAAGGTGAAGTTCACAAAAGCGGTTGATGCAATGTTCGAAAATATTGCACCGTATGCAGACAGTTTTCTTTTAAAGATGGTCATGCACAACCTCTGGCTATTTAAGCCAATTCTGTTAAAGCTTATGCCGATGATTTCAAGAGAAGCGGCGGCGATGCTGCAGACAACTATCTGCTTTACTATGCAGAGTGGATCTAACGGATACAATGTAATTCCGCAAGAGGCCTGGGTTACTGCAAATCTCAGATACATTCCGTTCCAGGGCTTGGAAGAATCGAATGCATTAATAAAGCAAATAGCCGCAAGGTATGATATTGAGACTGAAGAGGTTCTTTGCACTCCGCCTTCAAAAGCTCTGGATCTAAACGGTGTGCCGTTTAAGATGACCGAGGAATGCATAAAGAAGATTTTTCCGGAGGTTGGCATTATGCCATATGTGGTAACAGGTGGCACGGACTCCAGATTCTTTGATGAAGTATGTGATAACTGTGTAAGATTCTCGCCAATATGTACGGAGCCTGATCAGATGAATTCAATGCATGCAAAGAATGAGAATATCTTTATTACCGCGCTTCCGATGGCTGTAGATTATTATAAAGAGCTTATCAGAATTCAGGAACAAAGATAGGGTATTGACTCTGATTTGCCGGGTATATTCTTTATATATTGAGGCGCTATAATACGTTATGGTATAATAACTATAATAATGATTTGAACTAATAGTTATATGCAATTGAAAGGTGTAAAAATGGAAGTTGAAGAACGTTTAGTCAATCTGGTTAAAGATTGTTATAACAGAGTAGATTATTGTATCGGTTATCCTGTTTGTCAGTATCCAAACATTTCCGGATTTGGTGAGTGGTATGCTAAGACCGGACTCTGTGATATCGCAACGAATAATGCAGGCAATCCTTTTGGAGAAGAACAATTACTCTTAAATACAAGCATGATTGAGAGAGATGTTATTAAAACCTTTGCTCCGCTATATGGAGTCCCAAAGGGCCAAGAATGGGGCTTTGTTACTAATAGCGGTACAGACGGAAATATGCATGGCATTTATTTCGGGGCAAAAAAGCTGCAAAAAGCAACAGGCATGCTCCCTGTAGTTTATGTTTCAAAGGAAGCTCATTATTCTTCATATCGTATTTGCGATGTTCAGAATCTTGAGACCAGGCTGATTGATTACGATGAATACGGACGTATGGATCCGGAGTCATTTAGAGAAAACCTTGATCCATCCAAGCCTGCTCTTATTGTATTTGCAATTGGTTCTACTTTCATGGGTGCAACAGATGACCAGGATGCTATTCAAAAGGTGTTAGAAGAAAAAAAGCCTATCGCAGTATACAAGCATCTTGATGCTGCATTGTTTGGTGGATATTTACCGTTTACTGAATACAAAGATATTGTCAATATGGAAAAGCGTGGCTACGATTCAATTGCAATCAGCGGTCACAAGTTCCTTGGTATTGATGAGCCATGTGGTTTATTCATAAGTCGTAAAGAAATTCTGGAAGCACAAAACGAATTTAAGGTTGCTTATCTTAATAGTGATATGCCTTTAATCAGCTGCTCAAGAAGTGCTTTGGCACCTTTGAAGTTCTATTGGATTTTAAATAACATCGGCATTGAAGGATTTGAAAAAGAAGCACAGCTGATGCTTGATAATACAAATTATCTCCAGGCTAGATTTGATGAAATCGGTTGGCCTGCATGGCATATGCCTTACAGTAACACCGTATTCTTCAAGCGTGTGCCGGAGTGGGTAAGACAAAAGTACTGTCTGGCAAATGGCTTCATTCCTGAATATGGCGGAGAGCTTTCACATATTGTTGTAATGCAGCATGTAAAGAAGAGTATTATTGACGAGTTTATTTCTGATATCCAGAAGAAATAGTAATAAGGGTTTTAGATGACAGCCTGTACAAACATTTGTACAGGCTGTTTTGTTATTCTTAAGCTGCAATTTAGCAGAGAGGAGTAACAATCATGAAATACAGAATCGTAAACAGAAGACGTTTTATTATATTTTGCACAATAGTGATTTTATTATATACAGGAGTGATGTCAGTTTTCTTTTCCGTTGTATCATCACATGACAGCGAAGAGCTGAGAATAATGGAGGTTGAGGTTCAGCCGGGCGATACTCTTTGGGAATTAGCAAAGGTGTATGGACCTGATGATAAAGACATCAGAGAAACCGTATATGATATTTGCTCACTTAATGGGATTAAGGCATCGGAATTACAATCCGGTCAGATAATCAAAATTCAGGTTGATTAGCTGTACATATTTTCGGATTTAATTGTGCTGATGATTCTCTTGCGCAGATCTTTGGGTTCCAGCACTTCAACGTGTTGCATGTACTGGAGAGCCCAGTAAAACATACCCTCGACCGGAGCCTTAAATGTTGCCTCGAATTCACTATCAGACTTTTTCATTATTATGCAGTCCTTGCCGAAGGATTCGATGACGTATTTAAGGGCGACTTTGTCGCCGCGGAGCTTTATGGTTTGGGGCGCTCCGGCGTAGGCGTAGATTACTTTTGAAACCGAGTTAAGGTTTGCCTCTTGTTTAGAGTATTCAAGAGAGTCGCCTGTTATTTCAATGTCCTGCATCATGTCGATGCGGTAGAAGCCCGGATTGGTGTGGCCCTTGCTGATACAAATCAGATAATAATGCTTGTTCTCGCAGATCATTCTGTAGGGGCTGACCGTGTATTTTTCGGCACGCCTTGGAACAAGCTTTTTGTCATAGTCAAAGTCGAGATAGGTGAACTTGACCTGGAGTCTTTTATTAATTGCCTCGTCAAGAATGACGGTGTTTAGGAAGACCTGCTGGTTAGGACTTTTCTTGTCTGCGCTGATGATGTTTGAATAATTAAAGCTTTTGCGCTGATTGACTGAAAGCTTGTTCTTGAGCTTTTCGATGAGGTCCTCGGTTTGTTTTTTGGAAATGTATTCAAAGGAGTAGACAGCATCAATGAGCAGCCTGATTTCGGATGGCTCGAATTCACGCTCTCTGAGATAATAGCCTATGCCGTTTTCATCGTAGGTCGAAATATCAAAGCCAAAATCCTGAAGGGCAGCAACAGAGCTGTATATTGTCCTTCTGTCGGGCTTGATGTCATATATGGTTTTCAATTTGCTTTGCAGTTCTTTCATTCCAAGGATGTGTTCTTCATCGGAATATTCCTCAAGGATATTAAGTATACAAAGCATGTTTGATTTATCGGTGATAGCCATGGTAAGTCTTCTTTCTTAATGATTGAATATGTGCATATTTTTGTATATGATTTATTATATCAAAGATAATATTATAAAGTGCTATGCGTTTAAAAAAGAAGGATTATGCTATGAATAAAATCAAAAAGCTGTTTGGCGGGATTGATTTAAGTTGGAAAAATTTAATAATTTTTGCGATTGTGGCCGGAGTATACACTGCTGTTATGGCGCTTATTCCTGGGCTGAAATATACATCGTTTAGCACTATAGTTGCGACCTATGAGGTTTGGATATTATTCGGCATCATAATTATTATGAACTCGAAATCAAATATTGATTCGGCGCTGAAATGCTTTGTGTTCTTTTTGATTAGCCAGCCGCTGGTTTATCTTTTGCAGGTTCCATTTAACGAATTAGGATGGGGACTTTTCGGCTACTATAAGTTTTGGTTTATACTGACTATAGCTTGCATTCCGATGGGCTTCATTGGATATTTCATTAAGAAAGATAAATGGTACGGATATCTGATCTTGCTTCCAATGATTTTTTTAACCTTGGTCAGTTATTATACCTACTTTAAAAATTTCACTTTTGATTATCCAAGATATTTTCTGATTTCGCTTTTTTGCGTAGTTGTGTCGTTGATATATCCTATAGTGATATTTAATAATAAAACCATAAAAAAGATAGGCGTAGTTGTTAGTGCCGTAGCTATCATTGCTGTTACAGCTTTTGTCTTTGCTAATCCGTATGTTTATACTACTGAAATAATGAGCATGGTAGATGGTCGGGATATTACTGAAGACTATTCGGTTGAGCTTGAAGACGATAAATTCGGAGAAGCTAGCATAGAGTATATAGAAGAATTGGAATGCTATATGGTGCATGTGGATTTTAAGCGAAGTGGTCATACAAAGCTGATTGTTACAACTCCGGAGGGAGAAACAAAGCTGTATGATTTGGCAATTGCTCGTGATACATTCACAATTGAAGCTGAGTAGATGAGTTGGACGTATTGGTTTTTGCAGAATGAGGGTGTGCCATCCCTCATTTTTTATTCTTGCAGCGTACCACGTATTGTGGTACAATATTCCAAAGAGGAGATTACTATGCCAAAGATTATTCCACTGAGAGAATTAAAAAACGCTTCACAGATTTCGGAAATGTGCCATAACATCAATGAGCCGATTTTTATTACTAAAAATGGTGCCAGCGATATGGTCCTATTGTCATCTGACGAATATGACAGACTTATATCTAAGCCGTTAAACCGCACAACTTATTCTGTTTCTACTCCGGAAATAAAATTTGAAGAGGCTTCTTCATTAAAAAAATACCATGCGGCTAGGGATTCAAAACCCCTCTATTCCGTCGCTGAAATTAAAGAGACTCTGTCCCCTATATTTAAAAAGCATGGTGTTATTAAAGCTGTGCTATTCGGCTCGTACGTTAAGGGTACAGCGGATTCTCGAAGCGATATTGATCTTGTTGTCGAGACGAAACTTAGGGGACTAGCTTTCTATGGGTTGCTAGGCGATGTGAGTGATGCGCTCCGGTTTCCTGTTGATTTAATTGAGAAAAGACAAATAGAAAAGGGCTCTGATATTGAACGTGAGATTGAAAAAACAGGAGTAACTATTTATGGATGAGAAAGATAAAAGGGTTATGAAAAAAATAATTACTCATGCTGAGTCTATTGTTGAAGAGACAAATGGTATCGCTGATGCAGAGGAATTCAAGGCTAATAATGATAAATCAAAGGCTGCATTGTTTGATCTACTGCAGATAGGAGAACTCGCCAAGGACGGTTTGAGCGAGGAAACGACTCAGAGTTTAACAGAAATACCATGGAAACAAATATATGCCCTTAGGAACAGAATTGTACATGGTTACGCCTCTGTGGACTATCAGATTATCTTTGAGACAATTCAAGAGGATATCCCGACGTTGATATCGAAAATTAATACAGTAATACAATAGTGCTTATGATAAAATATTTGTAGAATAAATAATTACACTGGAGGGACCATGACGATTACTCTTGCATATTACGGACATTCGTGCTTTGTTGTTGATTTTGATGGTTATAAGGTCGCTTTTGATCCATATGATGAAAGCGTGCCGGGATACAAGCCACTGAATATCTCTGCGAACGAGGTGCTTTGCTCGCATGAGCATTTTGACCATCATTATCTTGATGCAGTAACTATGACGCATTCAAACGAAGGGCGTCCGTTTTCGCTTACCGAAATTGAAAGCTTTCATGATCCCGAGGAGGGCAGGCTGCGCGGAAAAAATACCATTCGTATTCTTGATGCCGGAGGCTTTCGAATCGCGCACTTTGGTGACATAGGCTGCCGTCCGAGTCTCAAACAAATGGAGCTGCTTGGTAATTTAGACGCAGCGCTTATTCCTATCGGAGGAACATATACACTTGACGCCAATGAGGCAAAGGCCTTAATGGATGAGCTCCGGCCAAAGACTATTATTCCAATGCACTACAGACTAGGTCAGTATGGATTCGACGTGCTGGAACCACTTGATGATTTCACAAAGCTATATGACCATGTTAACTACGTTGACAGCAAGAGTCTTACTATAGATAAATCAATGCAAGGTGTTTATGTACTTGATTTTGCATCCGAGGACTAGGCGCAGATGTACTAATACACTAGGTATAGGAACCATTTAATAAATGACAAAGAAACAATTAGAATTACAAGAAAAAATAATGGGGTTTAATAATTATTTAAGGGGCTTGGAAATTAATTTCCAGCGTCCGGATAAGTTTTATAAGGCCCCCAATCTTGCAAGCTTGGCAAGGGAAATCTATAGCCTGACCGAAGCAAGCGGCCCATTTAAGACTGCCGAAGAAATAGAGCTGAGGAATGAGGCTCTTGTTTCGCTGCAGTTTGTTAAGCTTGTAAATGACATTCGAATTGCTGATGAAGCATTAGAGAAAGCTTCGTCCGACGCTGATACTACTCAGCTTGCAGAAAATGCCAGGATAGCCCGTGTTAGGTATAACCTGGCTTTATCCGGCATGGATGAAACGAAGCGTATTAGCCAGGGAATCGATGTCAAGCAAATTACTTGGGCACAGACAACTCCGCTTGACAAAATGAAGGATAATCTTTCTACAGAAGGCATCAAAAATGCAATGCAAAGCGAAGCCGGAAAGAAGAGAATTGATGTTCTAAAGAATACATTTGGCCCGGGAGGTTTGGCGGCTTTTACTGCTTTAATTCCAAATGCGGATGGTAAGGGATATTCCATCGATGTTTTGCAAACCACAAAGAATGCTGTAAACAAGCTTCTTTCTGATCCGAGAATGCAGAGCATGATTTCAAGCTATAAAAAGGCTGAGGAGTCCTGGATTATCTCCGCAACGACTGCCGGAGAAGAATTTGAATCAAGGCTGCGCTTTATGAACGCTCATAGCGACGAGCTTAGATCCTTGTATTTCATGATTAATACACTTAGCTCCGGCCCGGACACTCACAAGGCAATAAACGATGCTCTTGAGGAGGCGGGCATAAGGGAGCTGCTTAAAGATCACAAGTCGTTAAGGGATCCGGAAAATATAAAGACTGATTACTTGCTTGATGATTCAAACAGTTTAGATAAAGCTATCAGGGCAGACTATGTAAAAAATGCCAATCTGGTTCAAAACCTGACAGACAACAGCGGCCTTAAAGAAGTGCACAGATATTTCTATAGGCACGGCGACTACGGAACAGGCGTAACAGGTGATGTAACAAAGATTAGCAAACAGGTAAGGCCTTTCCTTGATAACTTCATGGCTATGCCGGAGAAAGATCAACTTAAGGCTTTATACATGCTTGAGCACAAAGCATATAGGCCTGGTGGTCAGGTTCCATTTGATGAAGACTTAAAGGACTACAAGCCTGATGTTAAGATAATAGATAAGGTTCTGACAGCAAATCCTATGAAATTCTGGAAGAGAGCAAATTCCAGTTATATGTATTGGCAAAAGCTGAAGACCTGTCTTAATATAGCTCAGAGTAAGGAGTCTCCAAAACCAAAGCTGACTAAGGTTGAGAAGGCTGTAAAGGTTGTTAAAAAGCTTAATACGGTTGGAAGTATATTGAATAGAAGTGTACTTGGAAATACTGCCGGAGCAAATACACTCCTTGCCGCTAATGCAATCATTGGCAGCGTTGAGGCTACAAAGAAGATGATAGCTGAGCAGGAAATGACCAGTAGTGCGCAGAAGGTAGATGAGGGGACTAAGCAGGTTTCAAAGTTAACAAAAACTGCAAAAACAGCAGTAGCGATGACGGTTGTCTCTACAAAGAACCTAAAGTATTTAAAGGGCTTCCAGGGTTTATCAATTGCAACAGGCGTTATTGATAGCGGTAAGAGTATTGCAAATCTTGCGACCAGCAAGAAGAATGTGAAGAAGGTTGCAAGCCTTTGTGAAGATATTAAAAAACTCCTGAAGATGCCGGGACTTTCAGACACTCAGAAGGGCTATCTCAAAAAGCTCGAAACAAATACGAGAATGCTTAAGGTCATTAATCGTGACAAGGTCAAGATTAATACGGCGAACACAGTACATAATGCCATAGCAGTTAGTAGCACAGTAGCGATGGCATCCGGCCTTGGCGTTGTATCACTTGCGCCGCAACTTGTATCAGGAATTGGAACAAAGATTGCGAAGGGCGTAGTAAGAAGCCAGAATACTGATGATGTAGTCGATGCCAAGCTTTATGAAAATGAAGTCGAAAAGAAACAGAAGCTGGAGACGACGAACGAGAATATTCTGAATAAATATTCCAAGCTGCCTGATAAGCTCCGGAAAAAATACGTTAACAAGGTTGCACAGGTGTATGGCAAGGATAAGAAGCTTGCAGCTTTAAACAGGCTGCATGCCGTAAAGGAATCGGGACAGATTAATTTGCTCAGCACCAAGAACTCGTATATTAAAAGCATCGGAAACGATATTTATCAGTTGTTAAAGATAGGCGCTGAAAGCGTTCAGAAGAACAAAGAGTTGTCTAATATTGATAAGCAGCTGGTTGAGCTGGCAAATAAATTTGTTGTAGCGACGGGTGGTAAGAACATCGATCTTGAGAAGCTTCAGGTTCAGAAACCTGAAACGGAAAAAACAATGGTTAATCGACTCGTTGAGAATATGAAGGTATAAGGAGGGTTATAGTAATGTTAAAATCAGAAGCACTCCAAAGAGAAACAGAACTCCTGAATGCAATATATAACAGCTATACTGCGATGGAGTTTGCGGTGGATAGAACAAATAAAGAACAGAACGGCGTTGGCGATATGCTGAGCTTTGACTTTAATGCGGGCGTAAATTTTGAACCGGCTCTGGCAAACTTTTATTTCCTGCCTCAAAAGGATGAGGAGGACATAATGGAAAGTTATTTCGTTGAATCAATTGCGGTTATTGACGAAATTGAGAATGAGGAAAAGAAGGCTGAGATGCTGCAGGCAGTTAATGTTCTGAACTTTAATGTTGCATACGGAAACTTCCAGTTTGATCCTGACATTAATATTTTGACCTACAAGTATTTGATTCCGGTTCATGCAAGCATGAGCAGAGAAAACGCGTTGATGCTCTTAGACAAGCAAACACTTGTTGGCATTGGCATTGTCAATCTTTACATCGCGCCGATTAATGCTCTTCTTGCTGACAGAATTACATGGGACGAATATGTATATGCTCTGGCCGCACTAGTGTCAGATGTGGAAGAATAGTTCATTGATGGGGGATGTAAAATGAAAAGCAGAAAATTGTACGGATTAATTGCAACGTTAATAATGGCACTGGTGCTGATTTTTGCATTCAGTGCTGTTTCGTTTGCGGAGGGTGGGGAATCTGTTTATGTGTGTAGCTATGATCTCTCTGAAGGAGGATATCTATACAATAATGGAACGGTTGCAGATAGTAGTCCAGTAGATGAGTCTATGGGATATGCTTACTATGATCAAGTAAATAAAGTATTAACACTGCATAATGCTGTGTTAAATGCTATTGATGCATATATGCCACCTGTAAACGCTCAAGGCAACCTTTGTATTAATCTTGAAGGTACTAACAGTATTCATGCTTCAAATAATTCAAAAATGGGTATATATGTCCCCTGGGGAGGCTTAACTATTTCCGGAGATGGAAGCCTCGATATTGATGTTTATGTTGATGAGCCAATCCCTGAAGGATATTCATATTCTTCAAGTTGTTCATCATACGGGGTTTATACAGATGGCGATATTGCAATAAACAGCGGGAATATTAATATTGCATCGTGCTCAGAATATGGAGAATCATTTGGAATATATTCTTGGAGCGGCAATGTGGATATTAATAATGCAAATGTAATAATAGATGTTGACGGAATGCAATTGGGCGATGCAATACATTGCGATGGGAATATTACTATCCCTGATGGACATACACTGTTAGATACAAGCTTGTTTAATGATAGTAATCAGACTTCATGGGAAGGGTATGATTTCCAAAATTATAATTATGTCAAGGTTGTTTCAGGAAAGCTTACCGAACTTAATAGTTATGGTGTATGGGTCAACGGAGTAAAGCTTCGTGATAGAAATCCGTACTGGAAAAACGGAGATAAGGTTCAGTGTAGCGGAACATCACAAGATTATAATGCATATTATGACAAAGAAAGAGAGATGCTGACTTTGTATAGCGCCGTAATAACGGAAGCCTATAAAGACACTTTTGATGACATACTCATTTATTCTTTAGGAAGCATTACTGTAAATGCGATTGGGACAAATGTATTAACATATTCATCTGCAGATAATTCAGTCATTGGAATTAATTCCGATGGAAACTTGATTCTTTGTGGAAATGGAGATGTGACTATTTCATTGAATACATCAGAATTCATGCAGGATGTGGTTGGGGTTCATGCATCCAATGGATTATTCTTAAACGGATCTAATGTTATTCTTAATGTGAGTTCAGATGAAGAGGCAAGCGGTCTCGTTGCGGATTATCTTGAGTGTAATAATGGCAACTTCATTGTTAACGTTGAGGGGCGTGACTATAGCAGGGGATTTGTTGGCTATGATGGAATAAAAATCGTTGGAGGGAATATACACATTGACACAAATGGTGGGGATATTAATGCACTGTATTCCAACAACGATATCGTCATCCCCGAAGGGCATAGCATTAATGACGGATCGGAGCTCTTTGGAATCGGTCGTACGACATGGAGCAATGATTGCTTTAACGGTATTAACATTATTACTATAACTGATGGTGTTATTACAAATGCTAAAAAATATGAGCAGTACACTCCTGCGATATTTTTAAATAGTGATGTTGTATCGGTTGCAAGTGTTGAAGCTGGTGCAACAGATTTAGACGGAGTAACGCTTAAAGCTAGTGCAAGTGTAAGTGGAAGCACCGTTAATGTAACTATTAAAAATGATGATCTTGACAAGTTCGCTGAACAGGCTTTAACACCGAGTGGTAATCCAACAGGTATTACGCTTGATCTTAGCAAGGTGGGAAGCGGTGTGAGCACTGTTAGTTTTGATACCGCCACAATTAAAAAAATTAATGAGATAATAGCTGATAATTCTAATGATGTTGCTCAGCTTGATATAAAGCTCCAGGATGGAACTCTAATGATTTACAGGGAGACTTTGAAGTCTATTGAATCTCAGGCTCAGGGAAAAAAGATATCGATTTCATTTAATCTGGGACGCAAGGCTGAAGATTCAATGACATCTGTTCAAAAGGAGACTTTTAAGGGTTTCGTAAATCCACTTGCAATCGGTGCGGAAATTAACTCCGATGGGAAAACTATTTCAGACTTTGGTGGTGGGAGTATTGCAATCAGAGTTAATTACCAGAGCGATAAGGCTCTTGTAGGATGGTGTCTTGATGATGACGGAAGCAAGAGTAATGTCCCATGTATTTATGATGGCAAGACTGCAGTAATTGTTGCACTTCATTTCAGTCATTACATAATTGAAGAATCCAATGTAAGCTTTGACGATGTTCTTCCTGAATACTATTGCTATGATGCTGTAAACTGGGCTGTAGGAAAGGGTATCACAAGTGGTAAGGTCGGAAACAACTTCGCTCCGTTTGGAATTTGTACAAGAGGAGAGTTTGTAACATTCCTTTGGAGAGCGGCAGGAAAGCCGGTTGTTGATTACTACATGCCGTTCGCAGATGTTGATGAAAATGAATTCTATGCCGAAGCAGTACGCTGGGCAGCATCAGAAGGAATCATTAAAGGTAAGACAGATACTATCTTTGATCCGTGGGGCCCAATTACCAGAGCGCAGGCAATCACTTGTCTGTGGAGATATGCGAAGGCTCCGGCATTTGCAAACATGACCTCAAACGGACCTGCATCAAGCCCGTTCACTGATGTTCCAACTGATGAATATTATTACAGCGCAGTGCTTTGGGCAAAGGCTCAGGGAATCACAAACGGAAAGCTTGATGGTATCTTTGCTCCGTACGACAACTGTCTGCGTGGCCAGGTAGTTAGCTTCCTGTTTAACTATCTTGGGAAATAGATAAAGCTACAAAAGAAATCTACAGATAGAGTTTGACTACATAATACATTTTTAAGAGAGGTTTACTATGAAACGATTATTATCATCATTGCTCTTTGGCGTAATATTTATTGCAGCAGGAATAGGACTGTTAGCATTGACAGGATCGTCTGAAAAGCGCTGCACTGTTGCCGCAGAAGGTGTTGTTATTGGCTATGAAGCTGAACAGCATTCTGATTCCAAGGGATCAAGCACTTCTTATTATCCTGTTATTCAGTATAAATACGATAACAGAGTATACGAGGAGCGTAGCAATGTTGGCGGAGGCAGAAAGGATTATGCAGATGGTACAACGCTTCAGATTATGATTAATCCGGAGAATCCGTACGAGTTTGTGATACCTGGCAGCAGCAAGCCTTTCACTATTGCTTCTTGGGCGATGATTGTTATTGGTGCTTTCGTTATTATTGGAGGACCTCTTGGTTTGGTTAAGGGCGGCTCTGGCAGAAGCACAACTGCAGGGCCGGGAATTGCAGGTATTTACTATATCATTAAAGAATTAAAAGATAGGAAAAAGAACAATTCCGAGCAGGGATAATTGAATACGGTGAAGACTATGATTGATATTAAAGAAAAGGTTGTACTTGGAGGTTTTCCTCAGAAAATTCATATCAAGGGGCTTAGTGAGGACAAGCCTATCCTGCTGTTTTTACATGGTGGCCCCGGAGTTGCCAACCGTCATGCTGTGCTTGGCAATGAAGAGCTCTTAAAGGATTTCATTCTTGTTGGATGGGATCAGCGCGGAACGGCCGGTTCATATGAAGGGGCAAAGGCTGAAGACCTAACGATAGATCAGCTTGTCAGCGATGCGTCAGATCTTGTTGATCACCTTTGCAAAAGATTTAATAAGGAAAAGATTTTTGTAACCGGAGGTTCATGGGGATCTCTGCTTGGCACATGGCTTTTATATAAGCATCCGGAGCATATCTATGCCTTTGTGGGCTTTGGCCAGGTTGTTAATATTCATAAGAACGAATTGATATCTTGGCAGTTCTGTATTGATGAGGCTAGGAAGGTTGGCAACCAGAAGGATATTGAGGTTCTTGAAGAAATCGGGCCCCCGGAGATGGGCTGCTATAAGGGTGGATTCGATGCGATGATGAAGCAGAGAAACATCATGATGAAATATGGTGGATATTCAAAGAAGGAAGGCAAGCAGAGCTATAAGGATGCAATGCTGAAGCCGATTATTGCTTCGGGCGAGTATTCTCCAGCTGACTTGTATGGTTATCTGAATGGATATAAGTTTGTGCTGAAGGCAATGTGGGAAGAGGTTGGAAGAACTGATCTTCCGGCAACCTGCACAAAGTTTGATGCGCCGATTTTCATCTTTGATGGAAAGCTTGATTTCAACACTCCGGCTGAGCTGGTTGAGGATTGGTTTAATATGATTGAGGCTCCGGTGAAGGAACTTATTTGGTTTGAAAACTCCGGCCACAATCCAATGAGCGACGAGCCTGAGAGGTTTATACCATTGCTGAAGGAAAAGCTGTTGCCACTGGCGAAATAGGGCTGTGAAAGATGTAATTAAAAAGCTGCGATAAGCAGCTTTTTGTTTTTGAAGGTTAATTTACTTCATTGAACAATTGTTTGTAATATGGTAAAATAAATATTAATAATAAGGAGAAATACTATGATTATTAAACCATCAGCCATGATCAGGCAAAATTACAATGAACTATCTAATCTTTGCAAAAACACACAGGAGCCTGTTTATCTCACGAAGAACGGCGAGGGTGATCTTGTTGTAATGAGTATAGATGCCTTTGAAGAAAGAGAAGAGAGGCTTGCAATTCGTGAACAATTACTCCGTCATGAATATGAAAGAGCACAGGGTACTATTAAGTATTTGGAATGGGATGATTGTTACGATAAATTGATGGAATGTGCAAAAGGTGGATTAAATGAAAAATAAGATTTTTATCCATCCGGAAGTGTATGACCAGCTCTATGAGATATTGAATTTCTTATCAAAAGTAAGTGTTGATGCTGCAACGATTTTAGTGAAAGATTTTCATGGTGTATTAGAGCAAATAAAAGAATATCCATTGCTGTTTCCTGAGTATGATGATGCTGCAATAAAATCCTTGAACTATAGAAAAGCCGTAGTAAATCGATACTATGTTATAATTTACAGTGTTAGAAAAGATGGGATTCATGTTGAATTGATGCTTGATTGTCGAAAGAATAATAAGTGGCTTTTAAGCGACAAATTCGCTCTTAATGAAAAAATAGTCAGGCAGTTAAAGAATTCGTATCAGGTAAATGTTACAAGAGTTCAAATAAGGTAAATATCATGGATTTCGAATATGAGAACAAAAGGCTTATTAGTATGACCATACTATGTTATGGCGATTCAAATACATATGGTTATAATCCATCGAACATGATGCGTTATCCGAAGGATGTACGCTGGACTGGGGTTTTGGCCTCGCTGCTTGGTGATGAGTATAGCGTAATAGAAGAGGGCTGCAATGGCAGGACGACAGTATACGACGATCCTGATGAGGGTTGGAAGAACGGTTTGGATTATCTGAAGCCTTGTCTGAATACCCATAAGCCAATTGATATTGTGATTCTGATGCTCGGAAGTAACGATCTGAAAACCTGTTTCCATGCATCGGCAAAGGATATTGCAAATGGTGCCGGAGTCTTGATTGATACCATTAAGGATTTTACAAATCTAAAGCAGGGCTTTGTGCCGGAGATTATTTTGGTGTCGCCGCCGCATATAGAGGGATGCATCATGAACTCGCCGTTCAACTTTGCATTTGATGAAACGGCTATTGCAAGATCAAAAGAATTTGCGGCTGAGTATAAAGCCCTTGCTGACGAAAAGGGGTGCAGATTTTTCGATGCGGCTTTGGTGGCAAAGGCCAGCGAGCTTGACTCGCTGCATTTGACCGCGGAATCACATCAAAGATTGGGGAAAGCTTTGGCGGAGGTGATTAAATAATGACGACAGCATTGTTATTCAGTTGTTTAAAAATATTTATTTGCAGAATTATAGACATGAGTTTGGCAACGGTTAGGACTGTCTTAAATGTAAAAGAAAAGTCGGCTATTGCAGCTCTGGTAGGATTTTGTGAGGCGTTTATTTATTACATAGTGGTAAAGGATGCTCTTACAGCAACGGGAAACGTTCTTCCAATTGCGATCGCATACGGTGCAGGCTTTGCTATGGGCACTTATGTTGGTGGCATTATTTCTTCAAAGCTCATTGGCGGAAACGTTGTCATCAGAACTATTACAACATTCCGAGATGATGTAATGGTAAAGAGCATCAGAGAACAGGGATATGCAATTACTGTATTCAAGGTTGAGGGATCTGAATTCGGACAAGAAAAGTATATGATTCTTGCAAACATTGATAAGAAGTTAATTAAAGAGTATGAAAGCTCTATTAAGCAGCTTGATCCTAATGCGTTTATTATTGTTGAGGATGCAAAGAGCTATGTTGGTGGCTACTCCGGAAAGAAGTAGGGTATAAAGGAAGGATAGTATGATTTTATTTTTCACTGGCACTGGCAATAGTCGCCACGTTGCGGAAAAGCTGGCAGAGTTAACAGGTGATGGTTTGCTTTGCATAAATGAATATATGCGAAGGGGAGAAGTATATGAAGGCGGTGACGAAAAGCTGATAGTTGTTGCGCCTACATATGCATGGAGACTTCCTTTAGTAGTAAGTGATTGGCTGAGAAAATCCGTGATATCTTCATCAACGCGTATTTGGTTTGTGATGAGCTGCGGCGGAGAAATCGGTAATGCTGCAAAATATAATATTCAGCTTTGCGATCAAAAGAGCCTTAACTACATGGGCTCTGCAGGCGTAAAGATGCCTGATAATTATATTATTATGTTTAACAGCGAAGAACATGATAAAGCAAAGACTATGCTTATTTCTGCTGAAGAGAGAATTGTTGAGCTTGCCGAATATATTAATAGTGACAAGGCTTTTGATAAACCTCGGAATAATATATATGACAGGCTGATGAGTTCAATTGTTAATCCTGCCTTTTACAGAAATGTAAAAGCTGATGGTTATCATATTGAAGGGGAATGTATTTCTTGCAGAAAATGTGAGAATGTCTGTCCTCTTAATAATGTAAAGCTTGTTAATGGACAGCCGGAGTGGGGAAAGAATTGTACCCACTGCATGGCGTGCATTTCATATTGCCCGGTAGGGATTATTGAGTATAGTAAAAAGACTCGGGGAAAAGAAAAGTACACTTACGAGAAATATTCAACTTATTCCAATGTGTAGAATCTAATTAGCGTGAAAGACAATGGAGTCTCCAGCTTAGATGGCACATTGAAGGTTTTTAGTTTATTGGAAATATTGACATTATATGGTTATTGTGTTATATAATTAATATGTAATTCTATATACTGGAAATTATTCTATTGACAACAATTCTTATTTGAATTAAACTGTTACCATATAGTAAAGAAGTAAAGAAACCAATTTACCAAGATGGTTTGCCATAGGAGGTTGAATTCATGGGAATAGCTGTTGCACAAGATAGCATGAGAGTCAGTATCTCTTCAAAAAGACAAATAACAATACCACAAAAGTTTTTTAATAAGCTTGGATTTGGGACTGAAGCAGAAATAACCTTAAAAGATGATGTCATTATATTAAGACCTGCAAGAAAAGAGGATTCCGGAGAATTTGCGGAACAAATTCTTTCAGAACTAATAAAAGAAGGTTTCTCTGGAGAGACGCTTCTTGCAGAATTCAAAAAACGACAGGCACAGATTAGGCCCGCGGTTGTTAAGATGTTGGAAGAGGCAGATGCTGTAGCAGACGGAAATGCTGATTTCATGACATATAATGACGTGTTTGGAGAAGAATAAATGGCTGAATTAAGGATACTCCCACCTGCAGCAAAATTTATTAAAAAAATCAAGGATAAAAAATTAAAGAACTTGTTTAAAGAGACCCTTGTTGCTATTTGTGATAATCCTTATATTGGAGAGAATAAAGTTGGTGACTTAGCAGGGGTTTATGGTATTGATATTTTTTATAACAAAACAAATTACGAGATAGCGTATACTGTAAAAGAGAAGGATGGCCAGATTGTTATTGTAATCATGGCTGGTACGAGAGAAAATTTTTATGAACAGTTAAAAAGGTATTGGATTTAGCATAACAAAAACGCCTCTGCACTGGGCCCAGTGCAGGGGCGTTAGTTTTTAATGACCAATCTAGCTTACGATGCAGGCTTTGCCGTTGCCTTTAGCTGAGTAAAGTCTTTCGTCGGCTCTCTGGAAGACTGCGTCGAGGTTTTCGCCGGGTTTTGTGAAAGCGATTCCTACGCTGATTGTTCTTGCGACGTTTGGATATGCATCCTTTGAATGGTAGTGACTCTGCAGCGTTTCTGCGAAATGAATTGCATCATCCTTTTTATCCGATACGCAAACCAGGAGGAATTCGTCTCCGCCCCAACGGCTTGCATAGATTTCAAGGCCTGTATCTGCGATGATTTGGCGGATGGAGTCTGCCAGCAGGCAAAGCACCTTATCGCCTTCCTTGTGTCCGCAGCTATCGTTTATCTGCTTAAAGTTATCTGCATCCAGCATGATAATTGAGAATGCCTTGTTGTCCTTGGCAATGGATTCAATGATCTCTTCGATTATTCGTCTGTTATAGAGACCTGTAAGTGAATCGGTTGTTGCCATACGCTTAACAGTCTGTGTGTACTCCTCCAGATCTGATGTGATAGTGTCAATAAATGTTGCAAGACGCTGTGTCAAAGCATAGCTGCTCTCACTTCTTTCTACGGTATGAATGCCGGAGCCGTCCGGAGTCTTATCGCCCTCACGCATAGCAGTGGTTACCATTGTCTCATTAAATATCTTAATGCGGTTTCCGGTGCGAAGCAGCTCGCCTCCTGTGAGGTATCCGCTGGACGAACAGATTTTTTTATAGCCAATCAATTCGCTCTTTAGAGCATCGCCCCAGAAGAGTGCTCTGCCAAAGCATGAGTTAATGCTGATAACCTGCGGCTCAAAGGTCGCAATATCATTTAACTTTGCGGCGATGTCATCTAAGATTACGTCCGGTGATCCAAATGATAATCTGATCTTCTGTCCTACGCAAAGGTCGTTGAACATCATAACTATAGAATCGTCCTCGTTTAAGGCTGCAGGGCAGCGCAGGAACAGAGCGCCATCATCCTCATAACAAAGAGGGAATTCAATTGTTTGGTTAACAATCATTCCGGGCTTTGATGCTATCTTAAGATATTTCTTATACAGTTCAAAAGCAGGAATTCCATCGAGCTCATACAGGGTTGGACCTTCAGTCTTTGTAACGGTAAATTCTTTTCCTATTGGTTTCCATCCTACGATTACATCAGTTCTTGCATGGAAGTTTTCGCCACCTATATATGTCATTACAAGTGCGGATGTTGACAGAGGTCCGTCAGATGAAAACAGACTTGCGGTAACACTAAGTTCAAAGGTTACTGCGGCGCCTCCGGTCATCTTAATATCCGGATTGATGCTTTCAGCAAGCCTGTTCATATATCTGGCACTACTAAGGTCATTGCCCGCATTAAAGCTAATGAGCTTAATCCACGGGTTTGCATTTACGTATTCGATAATTTCGTCAATGCTTGATTCGCAGCTTTCTTCGCTGAAAGGGTATTGCTTTAGCTCAAGCTTTGTTGACGGGTCTTCAAATAAATTGCAGACTACCATTGCAGAGCTTTGAGAAAGTTCTCCTCCGGAGAAGGTCTTACCTGCATGTGTGATTACATATTTTGCTCCGGGCAGACACAAATCTATTGTGTCACGAATTGGGATGAAGCATTCGCCTTGTTCTTCTGTGACATAGACCTGAATCCATATATTCTTTATATCTCTTGATTTCGCGAGATTAGATACACGACCGAGATCTGCGGCGAGCATTGTTGTGTTAGTATATTCGAAAGAGAACTGTTTCATATTCGTGTCCTTTCTGTTTGTAAAAAACAACGACAACGGAGAACTGTCTATTATTGTACTTTTTCAAGTGCGTTGAAGAAGGCTTCTACCAAAACCGGATTGAAGTGCGAGCCTGATTCTTCAAGCATTATTGCTTTTGCCTGTTCCTTGGAAAAACGAGGCTTGTATACTCTGATTGATACAAGAGCGTCGTAGGTGTCGGCGATAGCCATTATTTGCGCGCTGAGAGGTATTTCGCCCTCTGTAAGGCCATTTGGATAGCCGCTGCCGTCCCATCTTTCGTGATGGTACAAAGCGATGTCCTTTGCGATATCTACGTAGTTGTCGCTTTCCATTGATCGGAAGTTTGTCTCTATCAAATCAGCGCCGATTTTAGAGTGCGTCTTGATTACATCAAATTCTTCCGGAGTGAGTTTTGCCGGCTTTTTTAATATGCTTTCCGGAATTGCCATTTTGCCGACATCATGCAGCGGGGCAACGTCTGTAATTGTTTCAATGTAGGAGTCTGTTAATTCTTCCTCGAACAGTCCCTGTTCTTTAAGCTCTTTAGCCAAAAGCTCTACATACGATGAAGTGTTTTGAATGTGTTTTCCGGTAAGACCGTCTCTTGCTTCAAATATCTGTGCGAGTCCTATAATAGCCGCTCGTTGAACATTTTTTATTTCTGAAGTTCTTTCTGCAACTTCGTTTTCAAGCTTTTCTGTGTAATTGAATTCGTCGGTGCTGTCACGAAGAGATACTGCTTGGCCGTAGTATTCTCCCTTTGAAACTATTTCGGCAGTTTCAACTGTGTATATATGATTGCCGATAGAGATAGTTTCGTTGTTTAATGCCCAGTCAACAAAATCAGAAATGTTCTTATCGCTGATTGCAATCAGCTTGTCTGCCATTTCATTTTTGTATTCGAGCTCACCATACTCATCTGTAATGATGAATGCTGTTGGCGCATTGTACATAGCTCTGGTCTTTGCCATTACGATAGCATCAAAGAAATTGTGTCTGATGAATAGTACGCCCATGAGAATTACGCTTATCAGTGCGCCAAGGGCCGAAGCCTCGTATCCTCTGCATACGTTGAAGAAGGTCAGTACCGAACCCATCAGCATTGTGATTACGATTGCTAAAATGAGTGACAGTCTTTTGCGCTTTTCTTTTTTATTCCAGTCGCGCTTAAATGCCATTATGCAGAACACAATGTCCATTACGAATGTGGCGATAATCCATAAAACAAAGAGCCAGTAGGCCGGACCGTGTTCAACAATAAGATTTGAGAATGTGTGTCCCGGTACAAAGCTTGCAGATGTATAGTACAGTCCGTGAAGATCCCAGGTGAATGCCAAGGCAAGTACAATTGTTGCTATTGCGGCGAAAACAACAAGGACCCAATCGGGCTGTTTTATTTGGCAAAAGTCTCTGACAAAAATGTACAGATTAATCAAAGCAATGCATTGTCCTATTACCTCAAAGCGGACAGCCACCATGGCCATATCAACATTGGCAGCCATAAGCTCGCATGAATATGCAAGTATCCAAATTGCAATATTGAAAATTACAAACAGGACGTTAAGCTGCTGTCTGGAGCTTTGTTGTGTCAGAACATATACAATTTCGCCTGTGAGAATTAAAAGGCCTAGTACGTGTATGACAATGATGCATGTTAATGCTGTATTACCTATTAAAGATTGAAACATTTTAACACCTTTATAATTGAGTCATTACTATAGGGGTCTTTTCATTATTCTTACTTACAATTATAATGTATGGGTAGGAATTAAGCAAAATGTATATTCAAACTGAAGGTATTATTTTAAGACAAGTGAAGACGACCGGAGGGCGCCGCATGATTACCGTTTTTTCAAAAAACTACGGTAAGATTTCGTGTGGTTCTTCTATTACGGAGGGCGGCAAGAATAAGACCGCTTTGGCACTTCGGCCTTTTACCTATGGGCGCTATGAATTGTACACATCGCACAATACCTATAATCTGCGCGGGGCAGAAACGATTAAATCATATTACAGCATAGGTGAGGACGTGGACAAATACATGGCGGCATCGTATGTGCTTGAATTGACGGACAAGGCTCTTTTAGAGGAGGAACCTCAGGCCGGAGTTTTCAAGCTGCTTCAAGATTTCTTTGATTTGATCGAGCCGCGGAAAAAGGCGTATCAAACTTTGGTCATCGGATACCAGGTTAAGCTCTTAAGTTTATCGGGCTTAAAGGCTTCTGAGGGTTTGAAAACTGAGGCTGAGGCTGATATAATAGAAATATTAAAGTTTATTGAGGATCACAAGCTTAAGGAGCTTGAGAATTTAGCTCTAAAGCCTGATACGGAAAATAAAATAAGAACGTTAATGAAATCCTATTTTGCTTTTCATCTTGGAATTGAAAATTTGAAAAGCGAGGGAATGAATATTTAGAAAGGGGACAATTATGGAAATTACTCTTGAAAAAATCGAATTAGTAAAGGACAGAACAGGGGTTAGCTACAAGGAAGCTAAGGAAGCTCTGGAAAAGACCGAAGGAAACGTTGTTGATGCAATCATCTATATTGAAGAAAGCATTGATAAAAGTGCTAAGGTTGGGGGCACTAAGGCTTCAGAAATTGTTGATTCCATTAAGGATCTCATCAAAAAAGGAAATGTAAGCAAGATCGTAATTAAGAGGGATGGAGAAGTCCTGATTAATCTTCCTGTCAGCATTGGTATCATTGGAACGGTTGCTTTCCCATGGGCTGCAGTTACTTCAGCTCTCGCTGCATTTGGAACAAAGTGTACTGTTGAACTCATTAAGGACAATGGTGAGGTTGTAAATGTAAGTGACAAGGCAAGCGATGCAGTAAACGTTGCAAAGCAAAAGGGCGGAGTTATCTTTGACGAGGTTATGGATAAGGGCTCTGAGGTGTTCAGCTATGCAAAGGAAAAGGGCGCTGAGGCTTGGGACGTTGCAAAGGAAAAGGGCACAGAGGCTTGGGACATTGCAAAGGAAAAGGGCACAGAGGCTTGGGATATTGCAAGGGAAAAGACAACAGAGGTTATAAATAAGGTAAAGAAGACTGATGGAATTGAATCCACAGACTTAAGTGATTTAGACTTATCAGATGTAGATTTAAGCGAATTGGAGGGCAATGATGAGTAAAGATTTTAGCATGGATGATATAGTAGCGCTTTGTAAAAACAGAGGCTTTTTATTCCCCGGTTCAGAAATCTATGGTGGACTTGCAAACTCCTGGGACTACGGCCCACTTGGTGTTTTATTTAAGAATAACGTTAAGGCTGCATGGTGGAAGAAGTTCGTTCAGGAATCCCCATACAATGTTGGCCTTGATGCTGCAATTATTATGAATCCTCAGACCTGGGTTGCCTCCGGCCACGTTGGCGGTTTCTCAGATCCTCTGATGGACTGCAAGGAGTGCCACGCAAGACACAGAGCTGATAAGCTTATCGAGGATTTTGCTCAGGAAAACAACATTGACCTCGGATGCGAATCATGCGATGGTTGGTCAAACGAGCAGATGGAAAACTGGATTGCAGAGCACAATGTTCCATGTCCGGATTGCGGAAAGACAAATTTCACAAACATTCGTCAGTTCAACCTGATGTTTAAGACATACCAGGGCGTTACAGAGGACACAAAGTCGGAGCTGTATCTGCGTCCTGAAACTGCACAGGGAATTTTCGTAAATTTCAAGAATGTTCAGAGAACAACAAGAAAGAAGATTCCGTTTGGTATCGCTCAGATTGGTAAGTCATTCAGAAATGAGATTACTCCGGGCAACTTCATTTTCAGAATCAGAGAGTTCGAGCAGATGGAGC
>DCHA01000004.1:46432-73435 GCA_002315535.1 Firmicutes bacterium UBA1764
TGGAGCTTGAGTTCTTCTGCGAGCCGGATACAGACCTTGAATGGTTCGCATACTGGAAGGAATATTGCAGAAAGTTCCTTGAGTCCCTTGATATGAATATGGATAAGCTGAGACTCAGAGATCACTCTCCTGAAGAGCTTTCATTCTATAGCCGTGCAACAACAGACTTCGAGTACCTCTTCCCGTTCGGATGGGGCGAGCTCTGGGGCATTGCTGACAGAACAAATTACGATTTGACACAGCATCAGAATACTTCAGGTCAAAACCTTGAGTACATCGATCCTGTTACAAACGCAAGATATATTCCATACGTTGTTGAACCGTCACTCGGTGCTGACCGTGTGGCTCTGGCATTCCTTTGTGATGCTTATGAGGTTCAGGACCTTTCCAAGGATGGCAAGGAAGACAGCCGTACAGTAATGCATTTCCACCCGGCACTTGCGCCTTACAAGGCTGCAGTTCTGCCGCTTTCAAAGAAGCTTGCTGAACCGGCAATGGCTCTGCATGCTGAGCTTTCAAAGTACTTCATGGTTGACTATGACCAGAGCGGAAGCATCGGAAAGCTTTACAGACGTCAGGATGAGATCGGTACTCCGTTCTGCATCACATACGATTTCGACAGCCAGGAGGACGGCTGCGTAACAGTTCGTGACAGAGATACAATGGAGCAGGTAAGAATGCCTATTTCCGAACTCAAGGATTATATCTCAAAGAGCTTAGAGTTCTAATTATTTATTAATAGTATTAAAACCAATCGGGGACAGGTCCCGTGGTCTAATTTGAGAATTATTTACAAATTGAACCACGGGACCTGTCCCCGATTGGTCTTTTTTTATTTTTTGAAAAATTTACAAAAATACCCTTTACAATTGTTTCCAGGTATGCTATATTATTGCCAATAAGTAACAGGGAGATATTGGTAATATGAAAAAATGGTGGAAAATAATACTTGGACTTGTGCTGATAGGGGCTGCTCTGGCGGCAATGTACTTTTGGAATCAAAAGGGCAGGGAAAAGCTTGCCGAGGCTCAGCCGGAGATTTCAGAGGTCGTAAGTGAGATTGTAGTGAAGGATCCTGTAAAGGAAACCCTTAAAGCTGGTTTATCCTTCTTTCCTATAAAGTCTGAGTGGATAAATACGAAAAGCAGCAAGCTGAAGGTCGGGGACATTGTTGCGATTTATGCGCAGTACCCAATGGAGCCGGAATACCCGATTGAGTCGGAACCCCCGATGGAACCGGAATACCCGGAAATTGAGGACTTAGGCTCGTTTGAGGTGGCTGTTTTGACCGAAAACACGCTTGAAATAGCCTGCACGCTCGAAAATTACTTGGAATTTGAGAAAAAGGTACAACAATTTAACTGTAACTTTATTATTGTAATGGAGGCTGTAAGTGAGTAATATCATCGCTTTTCATGGCTCAGACCATAAGGTGGGCACGAGTCAGCTTGCGGAATGCTGCGCCGAGCAGCTTGCAAAGGACAATCCTGAGCTCGAAATTCTGCTTGTTCAGGCTGATACGAGTCAGGGCTACGAATATTGCCCAAAGGTTGGTGAGAGTTTCGATAGAATCAGACCCTATGTTGCCCAATCAATAGTAAATTGCGAGGAAATTAAAAGTCGCTCGAAATATACGAATAATTTATATGTTGTGGGTGGAAATGAGAGCCCGCAAAACTCCGGACTGTTTACTCCGGACCTGGCAGAGATTTTTCTCAGGGCAATGTCGGATCATTTCGACATTATTATCGTCGATGCGGGGAACGATCCTGTTTCGGGCTGCTGCCTGGGGTCATTGTTCTCGGCGGACAGGATTTATCTGGTTATCAGGCAGAGCGAGAGCTCGCTTAGAAGCTTTGAGTGGTATTTAAATCTTTATGAAAGGCTTGATATTCCTCTGGATAGGTTTATTGTCAATCATTTCAGCAGGAAATCAACGTTTGAGCTTGATTATATTTCCGAGAGGATACTTGTGGATAAGAGTCTCTTTTCGACGGTCAGGACCTGCCCGAAGGGTGAAAAGTCCGAGATGGAAAAGCAGTGCCTGATTAATATGAACCCCGGGAGGGGATTCGTTAATGACATTAAAGCAATTACAAAGGATATTTTGAAAAATGCAAGAATCGAGAATTGATGCGTATATTAATAGTAAAAAGAAACGAATTTCGGACAAGGCTCCGGAGCAAGGCCTCGCAAGCCTTGACTTTATCGGGCTTTGCGAAAAGATTAAGGACGCATTTAATTCGGACTGGGAGAACCGTGAAAGCTCCGGCATAAATCTTGAGATTCAAAAAAGGGCAATCATCGGATACGAGAAGGAGAAGAATTATTTTCTCGACCGAATAGATTCATTTATTAGAGATCTTGATGCCGGAGATACGGATTTCCCGGCCTGGTACGAAAATCTGACGGAGGCTGTTTACCATGAAAACTGGGGACTTGCGGGGCTTGCTCAGTGGTTTATGAGTGAGTTCGCGGAGAGCAGCTCTGCGAAGATTATATCGGACAACATATATTTTCTGGTTGACGGACGCATGCGGTTGATGCCGCAGAAGATGTCCGAGCGAAGGAAAGAACAGCTTATTAAAGCTTTCTTGTTGCTTTCGCCGCGCGAGAGAACGGATAAAAAATACTATGAGGTCTATATGCTGGATGGGACTAGAGTAACTATTTTTGCGGAGCCTATGGCAAAGCAGGGACAATCAGCAATAGTTTTCAGACGATATATTATTCCGTCTCTTTCGTTCGAGGAGCAGGCCCGGAGGGGAACTATTCCAAAGGCCATCATTCCGATGCTAAAGGCAATGGTTGGGGTTGGCTATAACGTAGTTTTCATGGGTGCGGTTCGAACGGCGAAAACCACTTTTTTATCCACTTGGCAGTCTTATGAGGATGCGAGTCTTGAGGGCGTAATGGTCGAGACAGATCCTGAGATTCCTCTTCATAAGATATTGCCGGGGTCTCCGGTCTTGCAGCTTCTTGCTGATGGCGAGGATCTTAAGGCTATTTCTAAGAATCTTCTGCGAAGCGACGCTGACTACTTTGTTATGGCAGAGGCCAGGGACGGGGTCGCTCTGGATACGGCTCTTAGAATTGCGGGCAAGGGGACGAAGAGAATGAAGCTGACCTTTCATTCGAGGAATCCGTATCATTTCCCGCTTGAGGCTGCGATGGAAATCGTTAAGTCCACCGGAGGTGACATTGATCTGACTATGAAAAAGCTGGCCAGCAGCTTTGATTATCTGTTTCATTTTATTCAGTTAAAAGATAAGAGCAAAAAAAGGTTAAAAGGGATTTATGAGATGTCTCTTGGGCCGGCCGGAGAAATGCAGATAAACGAGATTTTATCTTATGATGTTCAAAGCGATGCCTGGAGGGTTAACTATCACATAGATTCTGACAAAGAGCTGTATGGTCTTGAAAGTGATGAGGAATGCTTTGAAGCTTTCAGATCGGAAATGGAGAGGCTTAGTGAGAACGGAATACTTAATTGAGCTTGGTATATATATGATCTTTGCGGCTGGCGCTATCGCATTGATGTGGGATGAGGTTGAGCTTTTAATCGCGCGAATTAAGCTGAGACACAGACTGAAGGCGCTTAAGACCACGCAGAAAAAGCTACCTCCTCCGCTTGATTATTTTGAAAAGCTGCTTGCGGTAAGCTTTGATAATGATCGGAGCAGAAAGATTTTTTTAGCATTTGAGTTTGCTTTGTTTCTTGCGTCCTATGCGCTTGGATATAGAAATTTCGGTCCGCTGTATTCGGCCATTATTTCTATCACGCTGATGCTTATGCCGGTGCTTTTCCTTGCGGCGAGGCTTGAATCAAGCAGGGCAAAGGCAAGCAAGGAGGGTATCAGCCTTGTCACTGAGCTTTACAGACAGTATAGGATAAACAATTTAAATATTTATGAAGCTATCGAAAAGTCTGTTGAGGCCGAAGGTGATTACAAGCTTTCATCAAAAAAGCTTTACTCGCTTTTGATTCATCTTAGAGCCTCTTGCGGAGTAATTGAAATAAGAGATGCGATTGATAATTTCGTTTTCTCGTTTGGCACAAGCTGGGCAAGGATTCTTGGAGTTTGCATCAGGATGTCGGTTGAAACGGGAACTGATATTTCTATGGGACTTTCGGATATCGCTGATCAGCTGAAGAAGGCCTATAACCTTGAAGAAAAAAGAAAGATGATGAACAGCGAGGCTACTCGTATGACACTGCTGCTCATACCTCTTATGTATATCATTTGTATGGGAGCATCTGTATTCTATCTTGGATTGAGTCCAAGGAAGCTAATCGAAAATCAATTCCTTAATCCCAAAGCATACTTTATTTTACTACTCATTATCTTTCTTTTTCTTGTTAATTTCATTCTGCTGTTTGTTACAGGGAATTCAAAGCTGGATTACTAATGAAGAAAATAGAGTTTATCGAAAATTTAAAACTGATCAGAAGCAGCCGCGTTATGGAGCTTGAGCTGGTGGAGGCTCTGGCATATCTGAGAAACATAGTGATACTTGGAAATGGCAGCAGCGCCAGCGCGGAGCTTGTGCTGGAGGAGCTTGCGGGAATAAGTAATGCGCTGAAGCCCGCGTTTCAGGATATGGCACATTTTCTGCACACTAACGACAAGGCAAGCGCTGAGATGGTTTTATATAAATACATGGACACAGGGTTTTCAAAGGACCTTGGCAGGTTCCTCGCCGGATGGAACGATATCCCCCCTGGCGAGCTGCTGGGCAACCTTGAAATATATTTGGACAGCTTGCGCGAAGATATTATTGATCAGAAGCAAAAGCGTAATGAGATTATTTCTGATTTAATCTACTTCCCCGTTGTTATCAACGCCATGCTTGTCCTCGTAGATTTTATTTATGTTGCTTTTTACATAGAGCAACAAGCTATGTTCACTAATCTTTTTATGTGAAAGGAGAATTTGGGATGAAGACAATTATCGTATTACTTGCTACTGTTGTATTGGGTATTTCTTTGGCTGGAACTGTGACCGGAATGGGTACAAATATTGACGGCGTAAAGGACGACGTAATCGAAAGAATCGATACAGTATTTACAACCTCTGGATCTGCAGTTGAGTAAAAAATGAAACAACTGATAATTCTTATAGCATCAATAATGCTCGGACTGACTATAGTGACAAATATTATGGGGGATAACGGAATTTTTGATTCTATGAAGTCATTATGGACTCATGAGCTTAGCATGAGAAACATGCAGATAGTCGGACCATGAAACAATTTTTAGTGCTTTGTGCGGTACTGCCGCTTTTGTTAATAATAATGATGCAGATGACTCTGGACCAGATTAGCAACTATAAAATCAATGCTGTTAATCAGTTTGTATATGCTGCGAAGGAAAGGGCTCAGCAAGAGGGCTATTTCACCGATGAAATAAAAAATGATTTGAATAATAATCTTTTGAGCATAGGTTTTAGCTCCGGCGAAATAGAAACCCAATTCGATTCCTTTGAGATCGCGCAGCAGATGGGGACTATTCTGAATTACAGGGTTGCTGTTCAGATTGACAAGCCTATGGTTGGTTTGATGGTTAGCGATAACGCTTATGAGTATGTAATTGATAGCTGTACTGTCAGTCAGTACGTGGTGTTGCCATGAAGGTATTTATTGTATCAATGGCCTTGTGCATTATAGGAATTGAGGCTTTGGTGTTCGGATGGGATATGAATAGCTACAGCTATTTGCAGACCCATCTGAAGGCCCTGGCCGAATCAACCGCGGCGGCCGCTGCGGTTAATTTTAACTTGGAGGAATTTGAGGACTCCGGAGATATTGTCTTTTACCAGAGCGAGGTTGAAGGCTTTGTTGAATATTTCGTTTTCCAGGCAAGTAAGGATATGACTTGCTTTCAGAATGGAAGCATTTGCGTAGAAGAGCTCGTGCTTGACAGCACAGGTGATAAGGTCGGCGTGTGCTTGTCTTATACATCTAATTACGATCTTTTCAGATCACCATTTAAATCCGAAAAAACACTCGTGCATATGTCATGCTACGAGTGGGTTACGCTGGATTAAGACCTGTCCCCGATTGGTTTTACACCATTATCATAAAACAGGCTGTTCCAAGAACAATACTAAGAAGTGTGTTACGCTTCCAAATATATGAAAGCACAACCACTGCGCTCGCGGCAATGTATGGTAAGAATGCCATTGTCGATGTAAAGCTGATTCCCTTCAGACAATAAACGACAAGCATCGCCATAACTGAAGACGGCAAAACATCGCCAAGGTAAGCAACAAGCTTTGGCGTTTTTTTATTGCCGGAAAAAATTATAAACGGGATAAATCTGAGAATTATAGTTACAATCGCCATAACCGCAACAATAAGAACGGATCTATTCATTAGCATGATAGCCCTCCTTTGCCCCCATAAGGCACAGCGCTGCAGTGATTGCCAGCATCGCCGGAATTAAAAAATTGTCACGACCAAAGATTAACAGACTGATAACCGAAGCAACAACGCCAATTATTGCAGGACGATGATCCTTTTTATCAATCCATTGCTGGACAAAAACAGTAATAAAGAGCGCAGTCAGCGCAAAATCAATTCCGGTTGTGTCAAACGGAATAAAATTGCCAAGAACCGATCCGAGCACGCACCCGGATACCCAGTAAAACTGATTAAGCAAAGAAACAAACAACGAATATGTTAAATATTCTTTCTTATTCATATATACCGGAGGATTGCACACTATAGAGTAAGTCTCGTCTGTTAGCGCGAAAATCATATAAGGCTTGCCCGCTCCGGCACCCTTGTACTTATCAATCATGCTGATACCATAGAACAGATGCCTTGCGTTCACCATCAAGGATGTAAGTGCGGCGGTTAGGATGGATACGCCTCCGGTCAGAAGCCCGATTCCGACAAACTGAAGTGACCCCGCATAAATGAAAAGGCTCATTGCCAGAGCCCAAGGCAATCCGTAGCCGTTACTTTGTAGCACCACGCCAAAACCCATACCCAGGACTATGTAACCGCCCAGGACCGGAATACTTGCCATGTATGCTTTTTTGAATAAAGTTCTTAGTCTCATCTATTAATCCTAAGCCATTTGGTACCTGACCCCGAATGGTTTATTGATAGTAGTCGGTGATGCCGCGGTTAATCATCCACTGGAGCTTAGGGGCCATCATCTGGTCAATCATTTCGTCGCGGTAGCCGTAGTGTTCTTCGAGCAGCGCTTGCAGTCTAAACATATCGTTATAGGTCAGGGTATCGTAATCGAGCAAGCCGAAGCTTCCATCAGGGAATATGCAGTACTCGTATGCGCCATTAGGCTGAACCCAGGCCATTCCTTCATTCGTAACAGCCTTAAGCATCTTCAGTGAAATCTCTTCAAGCTCTTTGTCGTTGAGAATGTAGCTTGCCTTTAAATTTACAATCAATTCCGAAAGCTGGTGATTCAGTGATGTGTGAACCTTATCAATATCACCGTTCTGTTCCCAGTAGTCCGGCATCCAAATGCCACCGTTTCCGTCATCTCTGCTGACAGTCTCAATCAAATACTTATAGAATTCAACATATTTTTCAATTGCCTTATATGATGTGTTGGTTTGATATAGATTGTAATCCTGGCAGAAAATTTCAAGCAAATCGGAATTAAATCTCGTGTCATAGTAAGGAGCTTCAATATTATAATCCCCGTAAAGCCACTCAGATCTTGACGTGCTCGGGAAGAAGCCCGTGTCGTTTTGCTGCAGGGCCATAACGTCAACTATGCAGCAGAGCATGTCCTCCATACATCTTGATTTATTTGCGTCTTTAACAAAGCTAGCACCAAGGTAGCAGGCCTGGCATCTGTGGTAAACGTTCGGTCCGGTCGGGTAGTAGTTGTCCGGAGAAATCCTGTAATAGCCCGTATAGGTCCATCTGTTGTCTCCGTCCATAGTGTAGTAAAGCCAGGTGCCGTCTAGCTTCTCGCTGCTCCAGTCCATCAGGTCGTTTTCGCTGTACACGAGCATGAAATCCGAACAGCAATTCTCCGGCACTTCCTTTGTAATTATTTCAATATCAAATCCATCGGATGTTGCCTTAACATTCAGATAGCCATCGTTCTCCGGCTTGTAGTCCAGAGCGTCATTAATCATATATTCGTACTGCTTCGGCGTATAGCACGCAATATCAAAGCTTGCGGAATCGATTAAGAACAGACTTGCATCGTATTGGCCTTCGGCAAGATCAACTACGTCAAAGCTGCCATTGTCTAAAATATGCATGCTTGCGCTGCCGGAGATGTGAAGAGTCTGAAGAACAACACCTTCTTCTGTCAGTCCTCTTAAGGATCCGATTACGACTGTATCGCCATTGCTTAAATCGTAATGGGTTGTATAGAAATCACCGCCTGCAATCTCTTCCTTTCTTTCCTTGATATCGATGGTTTCGATACCATGGTGCATGGTTCTTGAGGCGATAACGTTTAAATCGTCTTCTACAAAAATACTTTCCGTATATTCAAAATGCTGAACATGAGCGAGACTCCAGGCAAATGGAATAACGCACACGATCAGACATATAATCAATTCTTTAATATGTAGTCTCTTTAATTTGGCCATAACACAATTAGTATACAGAAGTTTAAATAAAAAGTCCAAAGCTAATTATATGAGATAATATTCAATTAATATACATTTTATGCATAAACACCGCCAAATAATGAAAGATTTTTCTATTTATATTGACATTTTATGCATGGAGTAGTATTATACATGCAATCTATTTATTTATCGCTTTATTGTAGTAAAGCGATTTATTATTTAAACGAGGTAATAATTATGAAACTTACAAAGAAAATTCTTTGCGTAGCACTCGCACTTGCAATGGTTCTTTCTTTCGCAGCTTGCGGAGACAAGAACGAAGCAGCAGCTCCTGCCGCTGATGCAAAAATCATCAGTGTTATGCTTAGCACAAACGTAATGTCACTTGACTGCAACCTTGCAACAGACGGAGATTCCTTCGAAGTTATTGCAGACTGCATCGACGGACTCACACAGATGGATGCTGACGGTGCAGCAATTCCTGCTCTCGCAGAATCCTGGGACATATCTGAAGATGGCCTTACATGGACATTCCACCTCAGAGATGCAAAGTGGTCCAACGGAGACCCTGTAACAGCTAACGACTTCGTATTCGCATGGAAGACAGCAGCTCTTACTAACGAAGAATACGGCTACATGCTCGACTCTTCTGTAGGCTGCATCAAGAATGCTGATGCTGTTATGTATGATGGCGCTGACGTTGATACACTTGGTGTATCCGCTCCGGACGACAAGACATTCGTAGTTGAACTTGAAGCTCCAGTTTCATTCTTCGACTCACTTATGTACTTCCCAACATTCTATCCACTTAATGAAAAGTTCTACACAGGACTTGAATCAGGAACATATGGTACATCTGCAGATACATTCCTTTCCTGCGGGGCATTCATTCTTTCCGATTACACACCGGGTGCAGCAAGCTTCTCACTCACAAAGAATCCTGATTACTGGGATGCTGCAAACATCAAGCTTGATGGTATCAAGTACCAGGTTGTAGGTTCTTCCGATAATGCTCTTACAGCATTCAAGAACGGATCTCTTGATCTTGTAGCAATTTCAGGTTCACAGGTTCCTTCAGCTCAGGCTGACGCTAACCTTTCTTCAAAGATTAAGGTTACAGGCGCAGGATACATGTGGTATCTCTCATTCTCTCAGACCAAAGCTAATGCTAACGGCGGACAGCTTGCAAACGCTAACCTCCGTCTTGCTATTACAAACGCAATCGACAGAGAATCCCTCGTAGACAACTACGTAATGGATGGATCACTTCCAACATACACATGCGTTCCACCTCAGTTCGCAGCTTCTGCAACAACAGGTGCTGACTTCTCAGCAGATCAGACAATGTTCGCTGACGTTTGCTCATTCAACGTAGCAAAGGCTCAGGAATATCTTGCAGCTGCACAGAAGGAACTCGGAACAGACAGCTTCACATTCACAATGATCTACGGAAACAACGAAGGTGACGAAGTAAGCAAGGTAGCTCAGGCTATCAAGGAACAGGTTGAAGCAAACCTCCCAGGTGTTACACTTAACCTCCAGGCAATGTCAAAGGCTGAAAGACTTGACAAGATGCAGAATGATAACTATGACGTAGCTCTCACACGTTGGGGACCGGACTATGCAGATCCTATGACCTACCTTGGAATGTGGATCACAGACAATGCAAACAACTACGGTTTCTGGAGCAATACTGATTATGACCAGCTCATCACAGATTGCACAACAGGCGCATACGTATCTGATTACGATGCTCGTTGGGCAGCACTCTATGAAGCTGAAACACTCGTTATGAACGATGCTGTTATCGCTCCACTTTACACAAAGTCAAATGCTAACCTTATTTCTGATAAGCTCTCCGGAGTTGACTTCCACCCGGTAGCTCTTAACAGAGTATATAAGTCAGCTACACTTCAGTAGTAGCATTAAGTAAAAGCACTAATAAAATAAGGGGCGACCTTAGTCGCCCCTTATAGTTATATAATGACATGGCTAAATATATAGTAAAAAGAATAGTAACATCTGTTGTTACTCTTCTGATAATCACATTCTTATTATTCTTCCTGGTAAGAATTATGCCGGGAAATCCGTTCCCGTCTGAACGTATGACAGACGAGGCAATTGCTGCAAAAAGGCTTGAAATGGGACTTGATGATCCTATCATGACCCAGTTCATACGTTATATGAAAAAGGTCTGCGTCGGAGATTTCGGAAAGGGTACATCTCTTTACAACGGAGCTCCTATTAAGACTGTATTAAATAAGGCAATTTCAAACTCCTTTAAGATTGGCGGTATCGCTATTCTTCTTGGAACTGCAGTCGGACTCATACTTGGAATAGTTGCGGCCCTGAACCGAGATGGTTTCTGGGACGTATTTTGCAGTGTATTCTCGATTCTGGGTGTATGCGTCCCTGCATATGTTTTTCTGATATTTTTACAATACACGTTCGCGTATAAGACGTCGCTTTTGCCGTATTTCTTTGATTCGATGAATTTCTTCAAATCAACCATTATTCCATCGGTTTCAATGAGCTTGTTTACTATGTCAACCATAGCAAGATTCACAAGAAACGAAATGGTTGAGGTTATGGACAGTGACTATGTAAGACTTGCTGAATCAAAGGGTATGTATGGAACAAAGCTTGTTACCAGGCATATTTTAAGAAACGCATTAATTCCTGTTGTTACCGTGCTTGCTCCGCTCATTGTTGACCTGCTCACAGGCGCACTTGTAGTTGAAAAGATTTACGGTATTCAGGGCATAGGCAAGCTGATGGTAGATGCTATTTCCGGAGAAGGTATTGACTACAATTATGTACTCGCTCTGGGAATCATTTATTCTGCACTTTACATCGGCATGATGCTTGTAGTCGACATCCTCTACGGAGTTCTTGATCCGAGAATTCGTGTTGCGAAGAAAGGTGGTGACAAGTAATGAATGATTTTGAACTATTAAAACATCATGATATTGTCACCGACGAAAACTTCGCGTCACAGACATACTGGAAGGGCGTTTTCACAAGATTCTTCGCAAAGAAGAGATCTGTGATTGGTCTTATCATTGTTGTAGTAATTATTGTTCTTGCTATTTTAGGACCGGTTCTTTCCGGATATGAATACAGAGAAATCAGCTCTGTTATCAATCCTGAAACAGGGAAGGAAGTTGTAGCAAAGGGTCTCGCTCCGAGAATCCCGTTCCTGCACAAGCTTCTCGGCAAGGCTCCTTACGATGATTTCTTTGCTGACAAGACCTTCCTCTTCGGCACAGATGACCTCGGAAGAGATCTCTGGACAAGAACCTGGTACGGCGCACGAGTTTCACTGCTCATCGCATTTGTAACAATTGCAATAGACGTTGTTATCGGTATGTGCTACGGTCTTATCTCCGGTTACTTTGGCGGAGTTGTGGACTCTATAATGCAGCGCTTTGTAGAAATTGCGAACTCTGTTCCAAGGCTCGTAATAGTATCCGTTCTTGCGGTATTTATGCCAAAGGGTATCGGGCTTGTAATCGTTGCACTGCTTATCACCGAGTGGATAGGCATGAGCAAGATTGCCAGAGCCGAAATGCTCAAGATAAAGGAACTCGAATATATACTTGCAGGTAAGACGCTTGGTGCAAGCAATCTTCAGATAATCTTTGGCGATGTACTTCCGAACACAATCGGACCTATCATCACACAGGTAATGTTCTCTATTCCGACAGCTATCTTTACCGAAGCATTCCTTTCATTCGTAGGCGTTGGTATCATGCTTCCGGAGTGCTCCGTTGGTTCACTTATCGAAGACGGATTCAACAACATTACAACATTGCCGTATCAGATTATTCCGCCGATTATTGTACTCGCACTTCTCATGCTTGGATTCAACTTTATCGGCGACGGACTCAGAGAAGCACTTGCTCCGAAGCTTAAGGATATGTAGGAGGTTTTGATATGAAAGTAGATGAAAAAGATAAAATACTTGATATCAAAAACCTTGATATCACATTCCATACCTCTGCAGGCGACATTCACGCGATAAGAGGTGTAAACATCGACCTGTACAGAGGCGAGACGGTTGCCATCGTAGGCGAGTCAGGCTCCGGCAAATCAGTATCAATGAAGGCCGCCATGGGACTTCTTGATTCCAATGCTATTATCAACTCCGGCGAAATCCTGTTCAGCTATATCGATGAAAAGGGCGAGACGCAGACAGTTGATATCCTGAAGAAGGATACAAAGTGGATCAGAAAGAACATCAACGGAAATCACATGGCTATGGTTTTCCAGGATCCGATGACATCTCTTGATCCGACTATGACTATAGGAAAACAGATTACCGAGGGTATGATTTCCCATCTTGGCATTTCCAAGAAGGAAGCATATTCCAGAGCTGTTGAGCTTCTTAACGAAGTAGGTATTGTCGACGCCGAGAAGCGAATGAAGAATTATCCGCATCAGCTTTCCGGAGGTATGCGCCAGAGAGTTGTAATTGCTATTGCACTTTCCTGCAATCCGGATCTTCTTATTTGCGACGAGCCTACAACTGCTTTGGACGTAACAATTCAGGCAATGATTCTCGAACTGATTCTTAAGGTTCAAAAGGAGAGAGGCATTTCCGTTATTTATATTACTCATGACCTTGGCGTTGTTGCGAAGGTTGCTGATTATGTAAACGTTATGTATGCGGGAAGACTGATAGAAATCGGAAACGTTGATGAGATTTTCTATGAGCCTGCACATCCGTATACCTGGGGACTTCTGTCCGCTATGCCTGATCTTGAAACTGAAGATTCAAGACTTTATACGATTCCGGGATCACCACCGAATCTTATTCATGAGCCTGCAGGCGATGCCTTTGCGGCAAGAAATGAATATGCGCTCGTTATTGATGAAAAGGAGCAGCCGCCAATGTTTAGAATCAGCGAAACACACGTTGCGGCAACATGGCTGCTTGATCCGAGAGCGCCAAAGATTGAAATGCCTGAGACTCTTAAAGCTCGTATCGAGCGTATGAGAAAGGAGGCTTTGTAATGGCAGCAAACTATAATGCAGAGCCTATTCTTAAGGTTGAAAATTTAAAGCAGCACTTCAAGGTAAACCGCAATTTCACAGTAAAGGCTGTTGATGGCGTAAGCTTTGAAATATATCCGGGCGAAATTTACGGTCTTGTAGGTGAGTCCGGCTCCGGCAAATCCACAATAGGCAGATCCATCATTCGTCTTTACGAACCGACCGATGGAAAGATTACCTTTAAGGGCATGGATATTACCGGAAAGATGAGTAGGGAAACCAAGGAAACTCTCAGAACAAAGATGATGATGATTTTCCAGGATCCTATGGCATCGCTGAATCCGAGAAAGACTATCGGTGACATCATTGGCGAGGGCCTTGATATTCACCACATGTATCCGAACAAGATTGAAAAGCAGGTAATGATAAACAGAATTCTGCAAAAGGTTGGTCTTTCTGCTGATCACTGCAATCGTTATCCGCATCAGTTCTCCGGCGGCCAACGCCAGAGAGTCGGCATTGCCAGAGCGCTCATAATGAATCCGGATCTGGTAATTGCGGACGAATGTATTTCTGCTCTGGACGTTTCTATTCAGGCTCAGGTAGTAAACCTGCTGAAGGATATCCAGGAGGAAACAGGATCTTCGTATCTGTTCATCGCACATGACCTTTCGATGGTTAAGTATATTTCCGACAGAATCGGTGTACTTCACCTTGGACACATGCTCGAAACAGGAACAACAGAAGAGATCTTTGCAAGACCGGTTCATCCGTATACAAAGAGTCTTATTTCTGCAATTCCTCTTCCGAATCCGGAGCTTGAGAGAAAGCGTGTTGCTGTAAGCTATGATTATGCAAAGTCAGGACTGGACTACAACGTTGGGTCAAATCACCTCGTTGAGGGAACCCATTACGTTTTCGGAACTGACGAGCAGGTTGCAGAGTGGCTTAAATAAATTAAAAATAAGTGTTGACAGTGTACTATTACAGGTAGTACACTGTTTTTGTATTTAAGGAGGGCGAATATGTTCCAATTGGATTTAAGAAGCAAGAAATCCATATACGAGCAAATAGTAGACGGTATCAAGGGCCTGATAGTATCAGGGGAATTAAAGGCTAATGATAGGCTGCCATCGGTCAGAGATTTAAGCGCTCAGCTGACGGTAAATCCGAATACTATTGCTAAGGCTTTTAGAAGCTTGGAATCACAGGGCTGGATTTATACTGTATCCGGTCGTGGGTGTTTTGTTTCGGAAAGTATGCAGAGTCCTGATGCAGAGCAGGCGGGAAAGCTTTATGCTGAGCTTGAGGTTGCCATCAGAGAGCTGCTGTTTATGGGTAATGGTGAAGATGAAATTATTTCAAGGATTAAAGAGATTATTAAGAAAGGGGGAGCATCAAAATGATTGAAGTAAAGGGATTATGCAAAAGATTCGATGATTTTGACGCTCTGAACAATTTGGATCTGAAGATTGAAACGGGTTCAATCTACGGACTAATTGGTATTAACGGAAGCGGAAAAACTACACTTATAAAGCATTTGACAGGAATACTGAAGGCGGATCAGGGGAGCATTCAGTTTGATGGTGTTGATGCATACGATAATCCGGAGGTAAAACAGCGTATAGGATATATTCCTGATGAATTGTTTTTCTTCGGCGGATACAATTTGAAAGCGGAATCAAAATTCTATAAGGGAATCTATCCAAATTGGAATCAGGACAGATATCTGCAAATGATCGAAGACTTCGGCCTTGGGGAGCTTAGGCGCATTTCAAAATTCTCAAAGGGAATGCAAAAGCAGGCCGCATTTATTCTGACCATGTCCTGCATGCCGGAGTATCTCATATTAGACGAGCCTGTTGACGGACTCGATCCGATTATCAGAAGACTTGTTTGGAGATATATTTTAGATGATGTTGCGGATAGACAGATGACGGTTCTTATTTCATCGCACAATCTCAGGGAGCTCGAAGGCCTCGTTGATACGATTGGCGTTATGTACAAGGGCAGTGTCAAGTTCGTCCACAAGGATCTTGATGAGCTTGAAGCAAAGGGCGGTCTGTCAAGTCTTGAGGATTTATTCTTCAGCGAAATGGAAGGAGGAAAGCTTTAATGAAAAAGTTTGTTTCTCTGACCTTGATTAAAGAAAACTTAAAGAGATTCTGGGGATTCAGCGCGGTAGCATTTATCGCATATTTCCTTTCAAGCGGATTTTACATTTTACTAAACGGAGTAGACACAATCTATATGCTTGATAATGTTATTAACATTGTCAGCGGTTCTTATGTTGCGTTTTCAATGTTTGATGTTATCGTGCCGGTTGTTGCTTCTGTGCTGGTGTTTGGCTATCTTGCCAGAGTTAACAGCACAGGTGTTATGCATGCCATGCCGTTTTCCAGAGCAGGCCTTTACATTTCTAATTATGTAAGTGGACTTATTCTCAGTATCGCTCCGGTCATCCTAAATGCGATTTGCAATATATTTATCAGGGCCGGCGTATGCTATAGCTATGTGGATTATGAAGGCGTAATCATTAATAGCGCAGACAGATTTACTGTAAAAATCATTCTGCTTGGAATGATGATTGATCTGCTCAGTGTCTTCTTTACTTATTCAATTGCATGTATTGCCGGAGTTATCAGCGGTAACAGAGTAATTCATCTTTTAACCGGCTTTACACTTAACTTCATACTTCCTGTGACATGGCTTTCATTTACCGCATTTGAACTTTTGATGCTGGATGGATTTGTCGCAAGTGATTCAAGCGAGTATGTTGCATTGGCTATGCATCCGGGGCTTAATGCATACAGAGAGTTTTTCCTCGGAGTGGGGCAGCACATGAATGTGGTCGCATACATTATCTATGTCTGCGTTGCAGTGATTCTCTCTGTTGTCGGATACATCCTTTATTCGCAGAGAAAGATGGAGAGGGCCGGAGACAGCTATGTATTTGGTTGGACTAAATATATCGTTGCGTTCTTCTTTACATATTTGCCAGCAGCGGGTCTGGGTCTTTTACTTAGTGAGTTTGGTGGAAACACCTACGTATTGGGGCTGGTGATTGGTGGCGTTGTAGGCTTTATTATCGGATGGATGATTATCAACAAGTCATTCAGAATCATTAACATGAAGACCTTGAAGGCCTTTTTAATCAGCGCCGGAGTAACCGCAATTATCGCACTTGTTTTCTCGCTTGATTTGACGGGCTACGGAAAAAAGATTCCGCAGGCTTCGGATGTTGAAAGCGTTGACTTTAATTTCTATGGAAACGGATACTATGGCAGTGACTTGTATGGAGATTGCCTGTATGATTCAAAGAATATTGAGCATATGATTTCGTTCCATAAGGATGTGATTGAGAGCGACAGAAATCAGGAGAATGATAATTATGTAAGCTTTTACATCTGTTATCATTTAAAGAATGGGCTCAACATGAAAAGGGAATACTATGATTTTCCGGAGGAGCTTTTCTATGAATCCGAAGATATAAAGGCTGTTTTTGAGTCAGAGGAAATCGGAAGAACGGCACGGGAACTGCTTGAATATAATATAAACTACACTGAGATAGAGATTATGTCAGCGGAATATTACTATAATTCGTTTGATCCCTATGTTGATGCGGAGCTTCGCCAAAAAGAGCTATGCGTTTTCAATAAGTATGAAAACAATGATATAAAGAAGGAGCTGATTGATGCGCTCGTAGAGGATCTTTCTGAGAGAACCTTTGATGAAAGAAAGAATGCGCATGAGCCTTGGGCATATTTCGTAATCAGCTGTGATAACCAGTCGGAGCAGTCCGAATATGGAGATTATATTAACTCATACTATGTCAGCGATGAGGGCGGCGTAAAGCGTTATAACTGGGAAAGCACCATCGCCTTTAACGACGATTACGAAAACCTTCTTGCTGTACTCGAGAAGTACGGACTTTTAGAGAGAATAATTCAGTAAAAAAGAAGCTGTCAAACAAAATGCTTGACAGCTTCTTTTATTTTGGTATAATTGATACGTTATGTTAGAAGAATCCTTTGAAATCAGCATATTATTTGATTTTTACGGACCACTGCTTTCAGACAGACAGCAGGACTTCGTAAGGCTTTATCATGACGAGGATTGCTCGCTGACTGAAATCGCAGAGCAATTCAGTGTCAGTAAACAGGCTGTTTCATCGGGTCTTAAGAGCGCAGAAAAAAAGCTCAGATTCTACGAAGAAAAGCTGGGACTTGTAGCCCGCTGGAAGAAGGAAAATGGCATTTGAAAATCTTTCCGAAAAACTGAATGGAGTCTTTAAGAAGCTGACCGGAAAAGGCGTCTTATCCGAAAAGGATATTGATGAGGCAATGAGGGAGGTCAAGCTTGCACTCCTTGAAGCCGACGTTAATTTCAAAGTCGTAAAAGAGTTTGTTGCAAACGTAAAGGAAAAGGCTATGGGCGAAGAGGTTATGAAATCTCTTACTCCTGGCCAGATGGTTATCAAGATTGTAAGCGACGAACTCACAGCCTTAATGGGCGGTGCAAACAGCAAGCTGACCTACAGCTCAAGCGGTTTCACAACGATACTCATGGTCGGTCTTCAGGGTACAGGTAAAACAACGACCACAGCAAAGCTTGCGGCCTTCTTAAAAAAAGAGGGCAAGAATCCAATGCTTGCTGCCTGCGACGTTCAAAGACCTGCCGCTATTGATCAGCTCGAAACCGTCGGTGCTCAGGTCGGAGTTCCTGTTTATACAGACAGAAGCTGCAAGGACCCTGCAAAGATTGCATGCGACGCAAAGAAAGAGGCTGAGAAAAAAGGACTTAACGTTCTGCTCGTAGATACCGCCGGACGTCTTCACGTTGATGAAGAGCTGATGGAAGAGCTTGTTCGCGTAAAGAAAGAGGTTAAGCCTCATGAGATTCTTCTTGTAGTCGACGCCATGACAGGACAGGATGCTGTTACTGCCGCAAGCTCGTTCCACGAGGCTCTGGGAATTGATGGTATCATCATGACCAAGCTTGATGGTGACACAAGAGGCGGCGCCGCTTTATCTGTAAAGAGCGTAACAGGCAGACCAATCAAGTTCATAGGTATGGGCGAAAAGCTCGACGCACTTGAGGCCTTCCATCCTGACAGAATGGCCCAGAGAATTCTCGGCATGGGTGATGTACTCACTCTCATCGAAAAGGCTCAGGACAGCATAGATGCGGAAAAGGCAGCAGAGCTCGAAAAAAAGCTCAAAAAGAACAAGTTCGACTTAGAGGACTTCCTTGACCAGTTTGGTCAGATCAGAAATATGGGCGGTCTTGGCAAGATGCTTTCGATGATTCCCGGAGCAGGCAAAGTGACAGATGATCAGCTTGATGCCGGAGAGAAAGAATTCAAGACCATGGAAGCAATAATCCAGTCCATGACAAAGGAGGAGCGCAGGAATCCACAGATTCTAAACGCAAGCAGACGTAAGAGAATTGCGGCAGGCTCCGGAACAACGGTTAACAAGGTTAACAACCTTATAAAAAAATATGACGAAGCGAAAAAACTGATGAAGCAAATGAACAGTGGCCGCTTCAAACCAGGACGCAAGTTCATGGGTTTCTAAAGTTTTAATTAAAGGAGAAAAGAAATGGTAAAGATCAGATTAAGAAGAATGGGAGCACACAAGGCACCTTTTTACAGAGTAGTTGTTGCAGATCAGAGAACAGCTAGAGACGGAAAGAGCATCGAAGAAATCGGTACATACAATCCTCTTACAAATCCTGCTACAATCAACATTGACGCAGAAGCAGCAAAGAAGTGGCTCGCTAACGGAGCTCAGCCAACAGAAACAGCAAAGGCACTCTTAAAGAAGGCTGGCATCATCGAATAAAGATAAGGAGTTACAATGGTAAAGTTAGTTGAGACCATTGCCAAGTCTTTAGTAAGCAGCCCTGATGAAGTGAGTGTACGAGAACTTCCCGCAAGAGGCGATTCAATGGTAATTGAACTCAAGGTTGCGGAAAAGGACATGGGCAAGGTTATCGGCAAGCAGGGTCGTATCGCTAAGGCTCTCAGAACCGTAGTGAAGGCGGCTGCCGTTAAACAGAACAAGAAGGTTATTGTGGAGATCGTATCTTAATGGATCGAATTAAACTCGGAAAAATAACCGCCCCTGTTGGGGTAAGAGGAGAAGTGCGGGTATATGCATACACAGATGAGCTGACCCGCTTTTCTGCTATAAAGGAGCTGTGGGTGGAAAACACTCCGGCAAAAATCGAGAGCGCGCGCTACCAGAAAAACATGGTGGTGCTGAAGCTCGACATTTGTCCTGATCGAAATGAAGCCGAAAGGCTCAGAAATAAGGAGCTTTATCTCGACCGTGATAAGCTCTGGGATGTACCTGATGATACATATTTCATTAAGGATATCATGGGCAGCAAGTGCGTAGATGAGGACGGGCGTGAGCTTGGGTGCTTGGTTGATGTAATCCAAAATCCCGCTCAGGATATTTATGTTGTAAGGGATTCCTCAGGGGCAGATCACATGGTTCCTGCAGTAAAGGAATTCATTAAAAATGTTGATACGGACAAAATGCTGATCACTATTCACGTTATCAGCGGTTTGTTTGATGATAAGAGCGGTCTTAAGATTGATGAAGATTAATATTCTGACCCAGTTCCCGGAAATGTTCGCGGCGATAACAAGCGAAAGCATTTTGGGCAGGGCGGTTCAAAACGGAATACTTGAAATCAGACTTATTAATATCAGGGATTACAGCACTGATAAACACCTTAAGACTGATGATACTCCCTTTGGCGGGGGCGCGGGAATGGTGATGCTTTGCCAGCCCGCTTTTGACGCTCTTAAGGATATTTACGGTCCGCAGGGCGCCGGAGCGAAACACAGAATTCTGTACATGTCTCCGCGCGGACGCGTTTTGGGCCAGGACCTCATCGAAGAGCTCGCAGGAGAGGGTGAAATCACCATCCTTTGCGGTCACTACGAGGGCGTTGATCAAAGAATCATCGATGCCTGGGGCATGGAAGAGGTTTCCATAGGCGACTACGTCTTAACAGGCGGAGAGCTTGCGGCAATGGTTTTGGTTGACGCGGTCAGCAGGCTGGTTCCGGGAGTTTTAGGTTCGCCTAAGTCTTTATGCGAAGAGTCTATTTACTCCGGACTTCTCGAGTATCCGCAGTATACAAAGCCTCGCGAATATGAAGGGCTTGCAGTGCCGGAGCTCTTATTTAACGGAAATCACAAGCTGATTCATGAATGGCAGTGGGAGCAAAGCCTGATGCTTACAAAAGAGAGACGTCCGGATCTCTTTGAAAAGTATGTAAAGGGGCTCGGAAAGCTGAGTAAATCAGAACAAAAAATACTCGATAAGGTATTAAAAGACGAATAAAAAGCAATGATAAGGGTAGCCAATTTTCTCAAAGGAAAAATGGCTACTTTTTTCGTTATCTTGTATAAGACCTCAATTCATGCTACAATATATTGAATATGAAACATCGTAAATTGTTTATTATTTTGGCTATAATTTTTGCTCTTATAGTCGCAGCACTTTACATTTATATATATACAATTCCTGAAATTACAGGGGCACTTATAAAGACCTGCACTGTTGAGTATGGGGAGATGAGAATCGTCAAGGAGGTCTCGGCTGTTATCGTCAGACAGGAGACGGTTTATAGTGCAGAAAGCAGCGGTAATGTCAGCTATTATGTATCCAATAATACAAAGACCAGGAAGGGTATAAAGATATTGGAGATCTATGGGGATGAGAATCAGGCTGTAAACTGTCCTCAGACCGGAGTGGTAAGCTATTATTACGACGGATACGAGAATGTGATTACTCCGGGCTCTATCTCAAACCTGAAAGCGATTATCCCAACGGAAAGCGCTATAGAGGTAAAGGATCTCAGCTGCAAAAAGATTCAAGAATCTGAGCCTTTATACAAGTTAATAACAAGCGACCTTTTCTATACGGTATTTAATGTATCTCCGGAGGAAATCGATTCGTATGTCACCGGAAGTGCCGTTACTTTGGAGTTTGAGACAGGAAGCGTGAGCGCAAAAATCAGCGAGATCATTCCGGTGTACGGCGAGCCGGAATCTTCAGCCGAAGCAGAGACTGCAGCAGAAACCGAGGGTGAAGCCGAAGCAGTCGAGCTTCCTATCGAGGAATATATAGTCGTCGTATCAACAGCAAAATACTTTGCGGACTATGATAAGCTGCGCCAGTGCAATGTAAATGTTGTGCTTCGCGATGACAAAGGGCTTCTGATTCCAAACACTGCAATCGGTGAAGAGGACGGAAACGCAGGCGTATATGTAAAGGGTATAGACGGTGAATATTACTTTACCAGAATAAAGGTAATAAACACTGACGGAACAAACAGTGTAGTTTATTCTGATACATTTAATGTTTTAAGAGAGGATGGCCTCAGCGACATCGTCTCGACAATCAGTATTTATGATGAGATATTAAAAGATGCTTCGGGACAGAATAAATGAGATAAAAAATGAGCTCCCAAAGGGCGTTACTCTTATAGCAGTAACAAAGACTCATGGCGTTGATGTCATCAACGAGGCCATAGACTGCGGCGTTACTGACATAGGGGAAAACAAGGTCCAGGAGGTGCTCGCAAAATACGAATATGTAAAGCCTGTCAGGTGGCATTTAATCGGTCATCTGCAGACCAATAAGGTAAAGCAGATAGTTGGCAAGGTTGATATGATTCAGTCGGTTGACAGTCTGTATCTCGCAGAGGAAATCAATAAACGCTGCGAGGCAATAGGCAAAACGATGGATGTCTTAATCCAGGTTAATGCCGCCGGAGAGCCCCAGAAATTCGGGGTATCACCACAGGACGCCGAGGGGCTTGCAAAGGCAATTTCGCAGATGCCAAATCTGAGGCTGCGAGGACTGATGCATATCGCTCCGGAGGCTGACGATCCTGAGGACATCAGGAAGTATTTTAAAGAAGTTAAAGATATCTTTGACAGACTGAAGCCGCAGTTTGGAAAGGATTTTGACACATTGTCTATGGGAATGTCATCGGACTACGGTGTCGCAATAGAGGAAGGCTCCAATTGCGTTCGCATAGGCACTGCAATATTCGGCAAAAGAGATTATTCAATGATAAAGGAGAAATAAAATGGGATTATTTACTAAGATGAAGGATCTTGTAGGAATTGAGGAAATTGAAGAAGAGGAAGAAGTCGTTGAAGAAGCTCCTAAGTCAACTGATATGACAAGACTTACTCCGGCATCAGAGCGCATTGAGCCGAGATCATTTTCAAAGCCTGCTGACATTTCTCAGCCTGCAGTATCAACAAATACCGGCAGATTCACAAGCCAGTGGAAGATGGTTGTAATTGAACCGACAGATTTTAATGACAGCCCGAAGCTCGTTGACAGCCTTAAGGCAAAGAAGCCTGTAATCATCAATCTTGAAAATCTCGAGACAGATGTTGCAAGAAAGATTTTCGACTTCCTTTCAGGTGCAACCTATGCGTTAAACGGTAATGTCCAGAAAATCGCCAATAACATTTTCGTATTCGCTCCGGAAAACGTTGATGTTTCATATAATCAAAATGTTAAACCGGTTGAAAGCACATATAAGAGTGCATGGAAATAAGGAGATAATATGCTTACAGCTTTAGATATTCAAAACAAGGAATTTTCAAAGGGTATCCGTGGATACAACGAAGAAGAAGTAGACGTATTTCTTGATGAAATCATTGTTGATTACCAGGCAATGATCGAAAAAAACGAGCTTTTAGAGCAGCAGATTGCGGATCTTAACGCTAAGCTTGCTGAATACAAGTCAACAGAGGGCTCTGTTATTAAGACACTTGAATCCGCAAAGTCACTCATGAACGATATCGCTCAGAGCGCAGAAAAGCGTGCCAACATGCTTATTCAGAATGCTGAAATCGAGGCCGCAAACAAGCTGACTCAGGCAGAGCAGGATGTAAAGAGACTTACATCGGACAAGGAAAAGCTTGAAAGCACTGTATACAGCCTTAAGATCAGAATGAAGAATATTCTTGAATCAGAGCTTTCAAGAATCGAGCTTCTTGATAACGATGTTCTTGGAGATAAATAAATGTATCTTCTGATTGCAATCGTTTTTATTGCCGCGGATCGAATCACCAAGATGCTTATCACAAACGATATGACTCTTGGCCAAAGCCGCCAGGTGCTTGGCTCTCTTGTCGATTTCACGTATATTCACAATAATGGTTCAGCCTTCAGCATGTTTCAGGGCAAGCAGACATTTTTGATCGCACTGACAGTTATTCTGATGATAGGCGTTATCATTTATTGGATTATCTACAAAAAGAGTATATCCATCCCGGAGCATATAGCTCTGGCATTGATACTGGGCGGCGGAATAGGCAATCTTATCGACAGAATCATGTATGGTTATGTAATAGACTTTATTGACATACATTTTATTCCTATCTTCAACGTCGCAGATATTGCAATTACATGCGGATGCATTTTATTCGCTATCACTGTATTGTTCCAGAAGAAAAAGTAATGAGCGAAGAGATTATTAAATTTATTATAAGCGAGGATCAGGAAGGCCAGAGGATTGACTCTGTCCTTTCTTCTTTAATGGAGGACTGCTCGCGCAGCTTTATCCAAAGGCTTATCGAAAAGGGCAATGTAAATGTCAAAAAAAAGAATGAAAAGCTGAAGGCCGGTCAAGAGGTCATTATCACCTTGCCGGAGCCAAAGCCCATCGTAGCCCAGCCCGAGGATATTCCTCTTGATATAGTCTATGAGGATGATGATCTGGTTGTCGTTAACAAGCAAAAGGGCCTTGTTGTTCATCCGGGAGCCGGAAACGAAAGCGGGACACTTGTTAACGGGCTGCTTTATCATTGCAAGAGCCTTTCAAGTATAAACGGCTCGCAAAGACCCGGAATTGTTCACAGAATAGATAAAGATACATCAGGCCTTCTTGTATGTGCCAAGACTGATTTAGCGCACACAGGGCTCTCCAAGCAGCTTGAAGAGCATAGCATGACAAGACGCTATAAGGGCGTATGTTACTTTGGATTTAATGAGGACGAGGGCACTGTGGATGCACCGATTGGAAGGGACCCTAAGAACAGGCTACGCATGGCAATAGTAAAGGATGGCAGAAGGGCTGTTACTCATTACAAGGTGCTTGAGCGTTACAACGGCTTTACGCTGATTGAGGCAAGGCTTGAAACAGGCAGAACGCACCAGATAAGAGTTCATATGTCCAGTAAAAATAGGCCACTTCTGGGAGACAGCGTATATGGCCCTGCAAAGCAGCCCTTTGGGCTCGAGGGACAGATGCTACACGCCGGAGTGCTGGGCTTTGTTCATCCGAGAAGCGGGCAGTACATGGAGTTTACTGCTAATGCGCCGGAAGATTTTAATGCAGTATTAGATAAATTAAGAAAACTATGATTCCACTTTCAACAAGGATGAGACCGAGCAAGCTTTCGGATTTTTACGGTCAGAAGAGCTTTATGGCTCCGGGATCTCTGCTCTACAATTCAATAAAGAACAAGACCTTTGAATCTGCAATTTTCTTCGGTCCATCAGGCACGGGGAAGACCACGCTTGCAAGAATCATTGTAAATGAGCTGGGTGCGCAGTTTTATGAGCTTAATGCGAGCGTAAACGGAACCAAGGATCTCAGAGAGGTTCTTGACATTGCAAGGGTAAAATCCCAGGGGCTTGAGAAGGCGACGGTCTATCTTTATGTAGACGAGTTTCACAGATGGAACAAGCTTCAGCAGGACAGCCTGCTTCAGGCAATTGAAGAGGGTATAGTAAGGTTTATAGGAAGCACCACGGAAAACCCGTACTTTTCAATTAATAATGCCATACTCTCGAGGGTAAGGGCTGTATATGAATTTAAGCGCCTTGAAAACGAGGACCTGGTTGCAATTCTCGAGCACGCGCTTGTTGACAAGGAAAGAGGCCTTGGAAAGCTTAATTTAAAGTGGGATGATGACGTCCTTTATATGATTGCAGACAGAAGCAATGGAGATGCAAGAATTGCGCTTGATACCCTCGGCTTTATCGCAGACAATATGAAGGGTGATGAGCTGAGCCTTGAGCTTGCCGGAGAGGCAATGCAAAGACAGACCAGCTTTTATGATAAGAGCGAGGATAAGTATAATCTTTTGTCTGCACTTCAGAAGTCTCTTAGGGGAAGTGACCCGGATGCGGGGCTTCACTACCTTGCAAGGCTGATTGAGGCTGATGCGGATGTACTCACAATAGGCAGAAGACTTATGGTAATCGCATCTGAGGATGTAGGCATGGCATATCCAAATGCAATATCTATCGTGACCTCCTGTGTTCAGGCGAGCCAGATGGTAGGTTTTCCGGAGGCAAGAATAATGCTTGCGGAGGCAGTAGTACTTCTTGCCAGCTGCCCTAAGTCTAACTCTGTAATTTGCGGAATTGACGCCGCAATTGATGATGTCAGAAACAAGAGAATCGATCCTGTTCCTGCTCATCTCATGGACTCTCACTACGGCGGGGCAAAGAGCCTCGGCAGAGGTCTTGATTACAAATATCCTCATATGTTCCCCGGAGCATATGTTAATCAGCAGTATCTCCCTGACAATCTTGTCGGCACAAAATACTATGAGCCAAATGACAGAGGCCAGGAGGCTGCTTTTAAGAATTATCTTGAGTCTTTAAAAAAGGGTAAAAAGAAATGAGTCAGATTACTCTCGCAAAGCACGCGGGCTTTTGCTTTGGAGTGAATGCGGCTGTTAAAACATGTGAAAGTGAGCTTAAAGCCTCTTCTCTTAGAGGAGAGGTTTTGTATTGCCTTGGAGATATTATTCATAATGAATATACTGTTGAAAAGCTCAGGTCTATGGGGCTTAGGACTATCAGTAGTATAGAGGAGGCTCCGGCAGGATCGAAGGTTTTGATCAGAGCTCATGGCGAGCCGGACAGCACATATGAAAGGGCGAAGGCTTTGGGAATCGAGCTGATAGATGCAACATGTCCCTTCGTTTCAAGAATACATAAGATTGCAAAGGACGCCCAGGCAAAGGGCGAAAGACTTTTGGTAATCGGGGATAGAAATCATCCGGAGGTTATAGGGATACTCGGAAGCAGCAATATGGTTATCGGGGCATCTGAGGATCCTGAGGAGATAAAGGAAATGCTCGAGGATTTTTCCGGAAAGCTTTGTGTTGTTGCCCAGACAACACTGACCAAGGAAAGGTTTGAGAAGGCTCTGGCCGCAGTTCCAAAGGATGCTGATATTAACAATACGATTTGCAAGGCGACCAAGGAGAGGCAGGATGCGGCAAAAAAGCTCGCAGCCGAATCGGACGCGATGGTAATAATCGGCGACCCCAATAGTTCCAATTCGAAGAAATTATTGGAAATATGTCAGGTAGAGTGCGAAAACTGTTTTTTTGTTAAAAAATCATCAAATTTGCCATTGCAAGAGCTTG
>DCHA01000009.1:0-2039 GCA_002315535.1 Firmicutes bacterium UBA1764
TATTTCGGAGATACGGGGCGCGCTCCGTATGGCTCAAGGCCCGACGCTGAGATAATCAGCTTATCGCTTGATGTCGCTGAGCGTTTGATTAATATGGGCTGCAGATGCCTTTGCATTGCATGTAATACCATCAGCTGCGTTGCGCTTGATGAGATTGAAAAGAAATTCCCTGCCATTCCCGTAATTGGTATAGTAAAGCCGGCAGCGGAACATATTGCAAAGAATTACTCCGGAAAAACAATAGGGCTTATCGCGACAGAGGCAACTGTCAGATCTGAGGCTTATCCAAAGGCAATTAAAGAATACGGCGGAGATGTCTGCCTGAGGGCTATGGCGACTCCGGAATTTGTTCCTTTAATCGAAGCCGGGAAGGCTGATTCAGATGAGATGAGGCAGTGCATAAAAGCAAAGCTTGATGGCTTTACAGACGGCCTTGATGCTTTAATTCTCGGCTGCACGCACTATCCGTTTATAGAGAATCAAATTAAAGCCTTATATCCCGGTTTGGAAATAATTAATCCTGCGATGGCTCTGGCAGAAAAAGCTCATAGTGTTTTATTAGAGAGCGGAAATCTTGCCACTGAAAAGCTGTGGGATAATAAATATATTTCCAGCAGCGGCAATGATTTTTTCGAAGAAACCGTTAATAAAATTAAATCAGATATAAAAAACAACTTGTTATAAATTTTCGCTGATATTACAATACTAATATCACCACGGGTCTGAGGTTGAAAGTCCAAGCCAGTTATGGGCAAAGGGATCCACGTAAGCGCATAGCAAGAGGCATGCGTGATCATGGCATAGCTTAGAAGTAAGTCCTCGGGAAAATCTCGGTAAAGGCAAGTGTGGGGTCAAAGACCTGGTCAGCCGTGGTGTTTTTTAATGCAAAAGAGAATGCTATTTAAATCAAAATATTCGACAACTCAAATATTCGAGGAACTGCCTATTCAAAAATCCTTGCTGAATTTGGCACTTCCTACTGTTGCGGGGCAGCTGGTTACGCTTATATATAACATGGCTGATACTTTTTATATTGGCCGCGTTAACAATCCTTTAATGATTACCGCAACATCGCTTTCGTGGCCGATTTTTGCGCTTACTGCGCCGCTGTATATTATCGCGGGTACAGGTGGTGGAACTCTCGTATCAAGACTTCTGGGTGTTTATAAGCATAAGGAAGCAAAGCAGGTCGCAACCTTCAGCGTTTACCTTGCTCTTATGATAGGCATTCTGTTTTCGCTTTCGGTTGGCATCTTTATGAATCCCTTGCTCAGATTCCTTGGGGCAAGCGATGACGCTTTTCTATATACAAAAGATTATTTAACATGGGTTGTAGTAGTTGGTGGTATTCCGACTATGTTAACCGGAGTGTTCGCAAGCCTTCTTCGAAGCGTTGGACACTCAAAGGAGGCCGGCCTTGGTATTTCCGTTGGCGGAATTATCAATATTGTGCTGGATCCTATATTTATGTTTGTTATCCTTCCAGAAGGACGCGAGGTCGTTGGCGCCGGCATTGCGACAATGCTTTCCAATGTGTTTATCGCTATCTTTCTCGGAATAAAGATTGCAAAGCTTTCAAGCACGACAGCTCTTGGGCTTAATCCAAAGGATGCTTTGCCGGAGGCTCAGTATATCAAGCAAGTACTTCTTGTTGGGCTTCCCGCCGCAACAACAACGCTTCTCTTTGATGCAAATAATATTATTTTAAATAGACTTATGTCAGCCTATGGTGATATTGCGGTTGCCGCAATCGGAATGACCCTGAAGGTAGAAAGACTGTCTCTTAATATATGCGTTGGACTGTGCATGGGTATGACACCGCTTGTTGCCTATAATTATTCCAATGGCAATCGCGAAAGAATGCTTGGCGCAATTAAGGCTACGAGAACATACGGCATTATAATCAGTCTGATCAGTATTACTTTATATGAGATCTTTGCGCCGCAGTTTATTCAGTTCTTTATTGAGGATGCAAGCACAGTTGCGCTCGGCGCAGCCTTCCTTAGAAGAAGGGCAATAGCATCGGTATTCATGTTCCT
>DCHA01000009.1:2191-11050 GCA_002315535.1 Firmicutes bacterium UBA1764
TTCTTCGGAGATTTGCTTACAGCAATACTAACCGGAATATATTTCAGATTCTACATGAAAAAGAAAGTTGCAGGTATGCCGAAATGCGTAAAAGAATAATAGCAGTAGCTTTGACATTATTTATACTGCTTTGCGCTATCCCTGTGTATGCCGAGTCAAACAACTTCGTAAGAATTCTGTTTACAAATGACATGCATTCTCATCTTGAAATGGCGGCAAGGCTTGGTGGATCTGTCAGAGAGGAAAAAGAAAATTGGGGATCTGATAATCTTTTTATTCTCGATGCCGGAGATTTCTCTCAGGGAACATTTTACCAGTGCGGATACGAGGAGTATGCATTTGAGCTTGGACTTTTATCAAAGCTTGGCTATGACTATTTCACTTTGGGAAATCACGAATGGGATCACGGTGGAGCAGGGCTTGCAAATATGCTAAGCAGTGCTGCGAAGCTCTATGATAATCTGCCGGGTCTTCTGTGCTCAAATATTGATTATGGCAGTCTTGAAACAGAAGAACAAAAAAAGGTTTATTCAGCAATTAATAACTACAACAAAAAAGCCGGAATAAACAGCCCCGACTATTCTATTGTAACAATGGAAAACGGTCTAAAGATCGGTATATTTGCAGTTAGCGGTAAGAATTCAATTGACTGCTCGCCGACATCCGGCATGCTTTGGCTTGACTATATACAGACTGCAAAAAGGGTTGTATCCGAGCTTGAAGGAAAATGTGACGCAATTATCTGTCTGTCTCACAGCGGAACTACCGGAACAAGCGCAGGCGAGGACCAAGCTCTTGCAGAGGCCGTTCCTGAAATAGATCTCATTATTTCGGGACACAGTCACACAGTATTAGATGAGCCTATGGTAATAGGTACTACGACGATTGTTTCCTGCGGAGATAATATGCGCAATCTCGGATGCATTGATATGATAGTAGGCTCTGACGAAAGCATCAGCTTCGGAAATTACAGGCTCAAGCCTTTGGTTTACGCGGACATTAATCCTGTTACAGAGCTTTATATTAGCAGATGCGATGAGTCAATCAAGGATGAATATCTTGCTTCATTTGGCTACAACGCTGTAGACCAGATTATTGCCCACAGCAGCTTTGATTTCATGACCCGGGAAGAACTGTATTCTGCAGCTATGGAATCTGATATAGGAAACATTATTGCAGACTCTTATATTTACGAGGCAAGAAAAAACGGTATTAATGATATTGATGTTGCGATTGTTGCGAATGGTACTATCAGAGATACCATTTATGAAGGCGATATAACGGTAGAGCAGGCCTTTATGATTTGCTCTCTTGGCGCCGGAGTAGATGGCTCGTCAGGGCATCCTCTCGTCGCCGCATATATGACAGGAAAAGAGCTGAAGATCCTGGCAGAGCTTGATGCATCTATTGGAAGCATGTATCAAGATATAAAGATGAATTACAGCGGGCTTAGGCTTAAGTATAATTCATGCAGGATGCTATTTGACAGGACCGTGGATGTGAGTCTTTACGATGAATTCGGCATCTTAGGCGAGAGAGAAATTGAGGATGATAAGCTTTACAAGGTATGCTGCAATATGTCTGCATACAATATGATTGGAATGATAAACGGCCTTACTAAGGATATCCTTTCAATTACTCCAAAGGATGCAAACGGAAATGTCGTAACGGACTTATATTCCTGCCAGCTTATCGGAAGTAATGATGAGCCAATAAAAGAGTGGGTTGCCTTTGCGGATTATTTAGCCTTCTTAAAAGAAGTCCCCGAAGACTACCATAGTCCTCAGGGAAGAATAATTGATACAAAAGCATCTGATATCGAATCAAGACTTGAGAAGCCGGGTTTGACAACCTGGGCGGTAATTGTAGCCGCAGTGCTTGCCATATTGATTCTGGTGCTAATCGTTAAGCTTATTAGGTTCTTAATCTTAAAGATACTTCGCCCGAAGAAATCGTCCGCAGATGATTATTATCGTCGCTGACAATGAGCTCAAAATCCTCGCTTAGGCCTACAGCCTTTGCGGGGTTTTTTTCATCTCCGCTTATAAGATAGATATCCTTATCTAAAACACATGAATGCACTTTGTAATAATCCAGATCGCCGGGCTTTGACTTCTCATAGCTATCCAGCATATTGTCTAGCGCGATGAGCAGCCTTGTTAATAGATCTTCTCTGTCAGCTTCATAGCCGCAGAGCCTGAGGCTTGTTGCGATATCCGTTAGCTCTCCGAAGTCTTCGTTATACAGATTTATTCCGATTCCGATTACAACATTGCTGTTTCGCATTTCGGTCAGTATGCCGCAAAGCTTTTTGCCATCGACAACAATATCGTTTGGCCATTTAATTTTCAGGCTGATGCCGCTTGCTTCTTCGAGCACCTTGCAAACGCAAACAGCTGCTCTGGCGGTAATCTGCGGATTTAGAATTTCGTTTTCAAGCACGGAAAGAAATATCCCCTTGGACTCTTCGGAAAGGAACTGTCTCCCGAGCCTGCCTCTTCCTGCGCTTTGGCTCAGGCTGCTGACAGCAAGTCTATAGTCTTTGATGTCCTTTGCCCTTCGAAAGGCTTCTTCATTTGTGGAATCAACGCAGTCAAGCTTTATTAAGTTATTTGTGAAGCTTGTTTTTTCCATATAAAGAAGTATAGCATATTCGGCGTTTAATTCAAAAAAATGATATAATAAATATATGAACATACAAGAAAGACAAGACTTAACACAAGGCGTTATTTGGAAAAAGATGCTGGTGTATTTTATACCACTGGCAATAGGTACTATCTTTCAGCAGCTGTACAGTGCTGTAGATGGTGCAATAGTAGGAAAGTATGTTGGGACAATTGCTCTTGCTGCTGTAGGCGGATCCGCCTCATTAATCAGCAATGCACTTGTCAATTTTTTCGTTGCATTAACAGGCGGTGGCTCAGTTCTTATCGCACAGTTCTTTGGCGCAAATAACAGACCCGCTCTTTCCAAATCCGTTCACACATCGATGATATTTGCTTTTGTGTGCGGCCTTGTACTTAGCATTGTAGGTTATTTTCTTACGCCTCAGATATTAAGCTGGATGCAAACTCCGGTTGACAGCATGGAAGATTCAATTGTATATCTTCGCATAATATTTATGGGTCTGGTATTTCTTCTTATTTACGATATGGCCGCAGGAATACTCAGAGCTGTTGGTGATTCAAGAAGCCCGTTCATATATCTCGCTGTTTGCTGCACTTTAAATATCGTTTTAGACATCATTGCTGTACGCTACCTTCACATGGGTGTTGCCGGAGCCGCATACGCCACAATTATTTCCCAGGCAATCTGCAGCGTTATTGCTGTTATAAAGCTCGTAAGATTAAAGAATGAGAGCTATGGACTCAGGCTAGCTGATTTAAAAGTGGATTGGAGAATACTCGGAAGAATACTTGCAGTGGGCGTTCCAATGGCGCTTCAAAGCCTAATGTACAGCATTACTAATGTAATTATTCAGACAAAGATAAATATACTCGGAACAGTAGTTGTAGCATCATGGGCATTAACCGGTAAGGCTGATGGCTTCTATTGGGGCCTTATGAATGCCGCATCTGTTACAATCAGTAATTTCGTTGGGCAGAACTTTGGCAAAAGAGATTTCGAAAGAATCAAAAAGGGAATCAAGGTCAGCTTTATTCTCTTTATGACAATAGGCGTTTCGTTCAGTGCACTTTTGCTTTTTGCGGGGCAGTACTTTTTCCCGCTGTTTACGGATGATCCTGAGGTTCTTGAGTGCACGTTGCTTATTGTCAGCTACTTTGCGCCATTATACTTTGTTTGGGTTGTTAATGAGGTTTACTCCGGAGCGCTCAGAGGAGAGGGGAAGACCTTTGCGGCATTTGTTATCACCGGTCTGGGCATTTGTGTGTTTAGACTTGTTTGGCTGTTCATACTATTCCGCATATACCCGACGCTGCTGTGTCTTTCAATGGCATATCCGGCATCGTGGCTCGTTTGCGGCATTGCAATGACAATATACTATTTGCGATACGCAAAGCGCAGAAATGTGGTACAATAGTTCATATTCATTTTTATTTAATTTGTAAAGAGGTGATTTTGTCCTTATGGACGCGGGAAGTTTATCCGAAATTCCTATATCGTATTTAATCATAGTAGTGTTGCTCTTATTTGGAGGCGCATATTTTGCTGCCGCTGAAACAAGTCTTGCTTCGGTCAGCAGAATACGTATGATATCAGATGCCGATGACGGTGATAAGCGTGCAAAGAAGGTCCTTAGTATACTGGACGATTTTGATATTGCTTTAACCACAATGCTTATCGGCAATAATATCATGCATATAGCGTGCTCATCTGTAGCAACACTTTTTGCATCTAAAATGTGGGGAAATACTGGGGTTACAATTACAACCTTCGTTACCACGTTTATCGTATTCATTTTTGCGGAGATGATTCCAAAGGCATATGCTAAGGCTTGCTGCGAAAAGCTTGCCAGAGCCGTTGCGCCGTCTCTGTCAATTCTCATCGTCATTTTAAAGCCAATAAGCATTTTATTCAGGGCAATCACAAATTGTATTGCCAAGCTTTTCCCTGCATCAAAAGAGGATGATTACACAGTAACTGAGGAAGAGCTTTCGGATATCATAGAAAACATCGATGAGGATGATGAAATTGATGAGGATACAACAGAGCTGCTGCAATCAGCACTTGAGTTTACCGAAACCAGAATTAAAGAAATCATGACTCCGTGGGACCGCGTTGTAACTATCAGCGAGGATATGAGCGAGGATGAAATATACGAAATCATCAGTAAAAATCATTTCAGCAGAATTCCCGTGCTGGATCATGAAGGAAATATAAAGGGCGTTCTTCAAATCAGGACTTTCCTTAAGGCAAAGATCAGAGGTCGCAAGGTATTAAAGTCGAAATCTATGCTTGATAAGGCTTATTATGTTTCGGCGGCGATTCCTCTTGACGACATGCTGTCTGATCTTTCAAGCCACAGAGTTCATATGGCCTTTGTAAAGAATGGCTCCGGCCAGGTTATCGGACTTATCACCGTTGAAGATATTCTCGAAGAATTAGTCGGAGAGATTTATGATGAAGAGGAGGTGCCTGTATGCTAGAAGTACTTCCTTATCTCGCGATAGTTATACTGATCGCATTCTCGGCTCTGTTCTCAGGATCTGAGATATCCTATGCGTCCGCAAGCGAGATAAAGCTCAGAAAGGCGATGGAGGAAAAAAAGAGCCCATCGCTAAAGAGAGCATATTACATATTTGTAAACTATGACCTTGCTCTGATTGCGATACTAATCGGAAACAATCTCGTAAATATCGGATCATCAGCACTTGCGACTGTAATTGCAATTAGTCTTCTTGGTGACTCCGGAGCGTGGATTGCAACGGCTGTTATGACAGTCCTGATTATTATCTTCGGTGAGATTACTCCAAAGATAATTGCAAGCAGGACGCCGGAGCGCTTCGCAAAAAAGGTTTCCTTGCCAATCAGAATTTGGATGGGAATCACCAAGCCGATTGTATTTGTATCAAATGCATTCGTTAAGCTTGTTTCAAGGCTTTGGAAGGGCAGCGTTGTTGACGAGGCTGTTACAGAGGATGATATTGAGACAATCATTGATACAGTCGAGGAAGAGGGCGTTGTTGATGAAGATACTGCGGACCTTCTGCAGAGTACATTAGATTTTGATGATACTCCGGTATATGAAATAATTACTCCGAGAGTAGACATGCTTGCCATTGATATCGATGACGAAGAGGAAAAGAATCTTGAGAAGATTCTTAAGTGCAGATTTTCGAGAATCCCTGTGTACAGGGATACTCCTGATCACATTATTGGCCTTATTCATGTTAATCAGACTCTTAGAGATCTCGCCGCAGGTGAGGACTTAAACATCGAAGAGATGATGATGGATGCGCAGTTTGCGTACAAGACAACAACTCTTGATGATGTTTTTGATCTGATGAAAAAGACCAGATGCCATCTTGTTGTTGTTACCGACGAATACGGCGGAACCATGGGCATAGTGACAATGGAGGATATACTTGAGCAGCTCGTTGGCGAAATCTTTGATGAAAAAGATGTAGTCGATGAAGAATTCGTTGAGCTTTCCGAAGACCGTTTTGAGGTTGACGGAGACATGAGACTTGAGGATTTCTTCGAAGAGCTCGACATGGACGAAGAGGAAGAAGAACTCGGTGACGATAACGCGACGATAGGTGGATGGGCGATCGAAAAGATCGAGAAGTATCCTGAGGTTGGCGACAGCTTCGAGTACAAGAATCTTGCGTTCAGAATAATCGAGTGCGAGGATATGCGAGTTCTCACATTGGATGTAAATAAAAAATAATTAATCGCGAATCAGAAAAAAATAGCTGTTGCATGGTCGTCGCAACAGCTATTTTATTATTCTGCCTTTTTACCCATGTAGAGCTCGTAGTAGCGACCCTTCTGGTCGATAAGCTCATCGTGATTTCCGCGTTCGATAATGCGTCCTTCCTCAAGAACCATAATCGCGTCGGCGTTCTTAATGGTTGAAAGCCTATGCGCAATAACAAAGGTCGTTCTGTCATGCATCAAGCGATCCATTCCTTCCTGAACGAGTCTTTCTGTTCTGGTATCGATTGATGAGGTTGCTTCATCAAGAATCATTACAGGTGGATCGGCGAGGGCAGTTCTTGCAATTGATATCAGCTGGCACTGTCCCTGTGAAAGCTGAGAGCCTGTTCCGTTAATAACAGTGTCATAGCCTTCAGGCAGTCTTCTGATAAACGCGTCTGCGTTTGCAAGTCGTCCGGCTTCTTCAACAGCAAAGTCGGATGCATTAAGTCTTCCGAATCTGATATTTTCTCTGATGGTTCCGGTAAAGAGGTTAGTATCCTGCAGAACCTGTCCCATAGAATGCCTTAAATCATCCTTCTTGATTCTGTTAATATCTATTCCGTCATAGGTAATAGTACCCTCAGGAATATGATAGAAGCGGTTAAGTGTATTCGTAATTGTTGTCTTTCCTGCACCTGTTGATCCGACAAATGCAAGCTTTTGACCCGGCTTTGCGAAAAGACTTATGTCATGAAGTACAGTCTTTTCAGGAACATAGCCAAAGTCCAGATGATTCATCTTAATGTCGCCCTTAAGCTCGATCAGCTCAAACTCTCCGTTTTCCAGAGGCTTCTTCCATGCCCACTTTGATGTGAACTTTTCTGATTCAACGAGGCTGCCATCTTCTGCGAGCTTTACATTTACGAGTTTAACATCAGCGATTTCATCCTTTTCGACTTCTTCGTCAATCAAATCAAATACTCTCTGTGCTCCGGCAAGTGCCATTACAACAGAATTGATTTGCTGAGAAATCATACTGATTGGCTGTGTAAAGTTTTTAGTTAACAGTAGGAAGGACGCAATCTGTCCGAGGGTGAGTGGGGTTCTTCCTGTAATGGATAGCCATCCACCTATAATTGCAACAAGCACATATTGGATGTTGCCAAGCTGACCCATGATAGGCATAAGAATATTTGCGAAGGCATTGGCCTTAAAGTTCTTTTGTCTGAGGGTTTCGTTTCTTCCGTCAAATTCTTCTTTGGTCTTGTCTTCATGGCAGAATACCTTGATTACCTTTTGGCCGTAGATCATTTCTTCGATGTAACCATTCATTTTGCCGAGGGTGCTCTGGCGCTCTTTGAAATTCTTTGCGGATGCACCTCCGACTACCATTACTACGACAAGCATAACTACAATCATTCCAAGAACGATAAGCGTCAGTGGAAGGCTTGTTTTTATCATGGCTACCAGTATCATAATGATGCTGAAGAAGCTTGAGAACATTTGCGGTACAGACTGGGATAGCATCATGCGCATGCTGTCTGTATCGTTAGTGTAGCGGCTCATGAGGTTTCCTACTGTGTTAGTGTCGAAGAACCTTACAGGAAGCAGCTGCATGTGACTGAACATTGCATCTCTTACATTCTTAAGTACGCTGTGGGATACTTTTGCAAGTCCCAGATTGTAAAGAAGCGAAATTACAATAGCAAGTGCATACAGTGATCCCATATAAATCAGGGCCTTAATCATTGGTCCAAGGTTTGGATTTGCCTGGCCGATGAGAGGTGTAATGTAATCGTCAATTAAGGTCTGAAGGAAGGTGTTTGATTTTACGCTGACAAAGCTTGTAAGAACAATGCATGCCAGAGCAAATAAAAACAGTACTCTGTTTGAGCCCTTAATATAGCTGAACATTCTTGCGGCTGATTTTACCGCCTGTTTGTCAATCTTCGGAAGTCCGCCGTTTGCTCCGCGTCCTGCCATTGGACCCTTTGGCTCCTGCGTAGATGGTCTGTTATCCATGTCTTTACTCATCGAAATCACCATCCTTTGTTTGTGCTTCATAGATCTCACGATAAATATCGCAGCTTTCTACCAGCTGGTCGTGAGTTCCTGTTGCGTTTATCTTTCCGTCATCAAGGACGATAATCATATCGGCGTCCTGAACGGATGAAATTCTTTGTGCGATAATAATTTTTGTTGTCTCAGGAAGATAGGTCTTAAGACCTTCTCTGATTCTTGCATCCGTTGCTGTATCAACAGCAGAGGTTGAGTCATCGAGAATGAGAATGCGTGGCTTTGAAACAAGGGCGCGCGCAATGCACAGTCTCTGTCTCTGTCCTCCGGATACATTTCTTCCGTCCTGCTCAAGAATGTGGCCTAGCTTCTTCTCGAATTTGTCGATGAATTCATCGGCCTGGGCGAGGTGTGCACAGGTAGAGAGTTCTTCGTCAGTTGCATTCTCATCGCCCCAAAGAAGGTTATCTCTGATTGTCCCGCTGAAGAGTACATTCTTTTGAAGAACCATGGATACCG